>NZ_JACJFB010000022.1:0-60658 GCF_014164325.1 Pseudoalteromonas sp. SG43-4
TAGAGGAGCCTTCAATCAATCGAACTACTGTATAAAAGGCTTTGGTTGCAGCCAAAGCTTGGGCCTCACATTACCCGAACTTGGTTAAAGTATTAATTAATTTATGGGTTTATTATCCATACAAGTCAATTAAGCAGGACTAAAAACAGTTGGCTTTTGCTCCTGCGTCGCTTATTTTAGCCAACAATTTTTAGCCTCTTATTGGGGCGTTAGTTGCCAAAGGAGAATCAGGTGAAAGTTGATGATATTAGAGTTTTCATTCCTAGTAAGAATTACGAAATATCTAAGTCCTTTTATCAAGCATTAGGCTTTAAAATGGATTATGTCACCGATGACTTATCTTTATTCGAAAACGGTGAATGTACATTTTTCCTGCAAAGGTTTTATAACGAAGAACTAGCTAAAAATTTAATGTTTCAACTTTCAGTTTTAGATATAAATGAAGCCTTTGAGGTAATCTCAAGTCTTGATGGCTTCGACATAAAGTATGAACCAATTAAAACAGAGCATTGGGGTAAAGTTGTTTATCTGTGGGGGCCATCAGGAGAACTTTGGCACGTCACAGAGTTTAGCAACTAACAAGCAAATCAACAGGACAAAAAACAGTTGGCTTTTGCTCCTTCGTCGCTATTTTAGCCAACAATTTTTTGCCCATTATTTGGGCGTTACCACTGTTTGCAATTGGCACTCTCCTGCCACTCGACAACATAAATAATGATTATAACTGGCAAGGTATTTTACTGTGTCGGATGGCGCTTCGCTTATCCGACCTACACTGCCTAATAGCTATAACTTTTCCTCAAACCTCGGCACTTTTCGCTTATCTGCCTTATTCATAGCAAGCTCTTGAATTTCTTCTTGCTTAAGCTCATCGGATTTATCTTCCAATGATTGCTGATTAGCGTTTTCGTAAGAAAGCTCAGTAAGGAGTGCAAAGTGATCAGAGCCATACTTAGCTAAGCGCTTAATACGCTTTACTTTAAAGCCTTCGCTGTGAAATAAGTGATCGAGCGGCCAACGCATAAAAAAGTAGCTTGCATGAAAGGTGTTATAAAAACCACGGCCTTTTCGAGGGTCTAAAAAGCCACTTATTTGCATAAACAAACGGGTGCTACGCGACCATGCTACGTCGTTTAAATCTCCGGCAACTATAGTAGGCCGTGTAGGGTTTTTAAGTGCTTTAGCCACCATTATTAGCTCTGAGTCGCGCGGGCGCGATGAGTCTTCTTCGGTCGGGCTTGGCGGTGCTGGGTGAATAAAGTGCCCTTGCATTTGCAGGCCTTCATCGTTTTCAAACAGAATATGAATTGAAGGAATATCTTCTTCTATTAGCTCACATATTTGTGCATCGAGTATTTTAAACTTGCTGTATAAGTGCATGCCGTAACGATTGTCTTTAGGGCATTCTATGTAATACGGGTAATTTTTTTTAATGACTGATAATTTATTTTCCCACCAGCTATCACTCTCAAGTGTAATAAGTAGGTCGGGTTGGTGCTCATCTACAAGGCTAATTAGCTGCTCACTTTTATGGTTCGACATCAGTACATTTGCCGACATAATTCGTACGCTGTGGTCTATATGCTTTGGTGCGCTTTGCACTTCTTTTTTAGCTAGCCACGTATACGGGTAAATCCATTTACCTTGTAAAATCATTATAAGTAATGAGGTTAAGGCTATAAATACATAACCTATTGCGCTACTTTGCCATAATAAAAACAACGATGTAACGGCTACAAAACTGGCAATATAAAATACCTGTAAGCGCACAAAGTCGCAGCTACGCACTAAGTAATGCTGGCTGTACGACATTGGCAACAAGGTAACCAGTAAAAAAAAGCCAATAATTATAGCCAGCGCAATAAGCATTTTAATATCCTTATAAAGTTAGTTTAGCGACTTAAGATTGAAAGTATTTCTCGGGTGTCGTGCACCATGTGAATAACTGTACGGTCTATTTCAATACTCACTGTACCACTATCTCTAGAGCGTTCAATCACTCTACCTCGTTTATATAAATCACGATCTAAAAAGTCGCCTCGGTGATAGCTTTTACTTAGCCCTGGTGGCGTCCAACCTGCGCGAATTAACTGCTTTGCCTCTTTTTTAGAAAGGTAGTCATTGTCGTTGTGTTTATGTGAATGATGCTTATTATCGCCGTGTTTATGACCATGCTTATCTTTATGCGGTTTTGCGTTTGCACTGATTGAACATAAAGCCAATGCTATTAGTGCTGTGTATGTTAGTGCTCTCATAAATAATCTCTAGCGTAATTAATAGCTAAAGGTTAACAAACACGGCTGAACATCATATGAAACAGCTTACACTTATTTAACGTTGTTTATATTGAGTTTTACAATGGCTTCGCATAATAGCGGGATCGCGTAATTTTAAATGTTTTGTTTTACGCCCTGCATGGCGCTTACGCCAAACTTTAAAACTGCCTTTTGAAATATTGTCGCGCATAAAAACCACCAGCTGCGGATACTTTAATCCGTATAGCTGCTCTATTGCCTCGTAGGGGGTTCTATCTTCCCACGCCATTTCGATAATGCGTGACTGCTGCTCTGCGTTAAACATGGTATATCTCACAAAATTTAACTTATACGCTAGGTAAAAATACTTAGATCAATGCAATTAAGCTCAGTAACTGTATAATTGGCGTTCAATTTATGTATTTTAAAAGATATCGAATTTTTATTTATGCGCGCAATATTTCTGTTTTTAGCTTTAACTTTACCTTCATTATTACTTGCAGCGCCAAGTAAGACTTTGCGCTGCGTAACAACTCACTACCCGCCTTTTACTATATTTGATGAGAAAAGCGATACGTTCACAGGTTTAGATATTGAATACTTAACCTTTATTGAGCGTAATTTGAATCTTAAAATTGACGTAATTCATCTGCCATGGGCGCGCGTTAAAAAAGAAATGGCGCTGGGCTACTACGACTGCTATTTCTCTTTGGCCAATACAGAGGAACGAGCAAAGTATTTAGATTTTACAAGCGTGCCCTTGCATACTACTAAGTATGGTTTATTTGCTTTAAACAAAGATAAACTACTCACTGACGATTTATCAAATACCCCAATAGCGATGCTACGCGGTGTTGCTGTGCCTGAGGTTATTGCTAAAAAGTATAAACTTGATGAGAATAATCTGCTTCGCTCACTTTCAACTAAAGACACTTTTGAGCTGCTAGAAAAAAATCGCGTTGAATACGCAATAACTAACTATCAAGCAGGTTTGTGGTACTCAAAGGAATATCAAAACGTATACGCTAGGCAGTTCAATGAGTTTACGTTTCCTACTTACATTGCTTTTAAGCGTGGCGTAATAGATACAAAATTAGTTGATGAGCAAATAAAGCGCTTTAAAGCACAAACTCAATAATTAACACTGTACACGTTAAGAGATAACCAATGTTTACAAAACTACCAAAGTGGGTTGAATATGGCGCGTTTACGCTCGCATTTATAGCGGGCATAGTTAACGCTGTAGGCTTATTAGGTTTTGAGCATCAAGCCATTTCGCACTTATCAGGCTCTGTTACTTTGTTGGGTATTAAGCTAATGAGCAATACCTCAGCCGCTTTGCTGTTGTTTAGCATACTCATTAGCTTTATGTTGGGCTCGGCGCTTTCTGGTTTTTTACTTGCAGGGCGTTCATTAAAACTTGGCCGCCATTACGACACGCTCTTATTTATTGAAGGCGCTTTACTATTAGCAAGTGCCTACCTACTTAATCAATCTTATGTTTATGCAATTACGCTTGCCTCTGCTGCTTGTGGGTTACAAAATGCGTTAGTCACTAATTACAGTGGCGCGGTCGTTCGTACCACACATTTAACGGGTATTTTTACTGACCTTGGTTTAATGATAGGTAAAGCACTTAAAGGTGAGCAATTTGATACGCGTAAAGGCGTTATGTTTTTACTTATTATTGCAGGCTTTTTATTAGGCGGTGTAGCCGGTTTTGTTTTATTTGAGCATTACTTAGTGCTGGCTTTGGTGTTTCCTGCTGTGGCTTGTTTTGTTTTATCAATTACGTATCGGGTTTATAGGTTACGTACGCTTTAACGCAACGAGTTTAAAAGCACATTAAAACCGCATATTATAGAGGCAATGCAATATAGATTACTTTCAAGGAATGTATGAAACCTTATTTTTTGCCGCTGTTATTACCCTTCAGCCATACTGCGTTTGCCGATAATCAAAATAATGATGCAATAGAAACCATAACAACTACGGCATCACGTATTGAAGCACTATCTACCCCACTGCCTTTATCAATAAGTACACTAAGTGAAGCGCAGCTAAATAGCATAGCGCCTACGCATATTGAAGAAGCCCTGCAACGTGTAGCGGGTGCTAATATTCAACGCGGAAATGGCCAAGAGTATTTACCCGCGCTTCGCTCACAAGTGCTTTCGGGCGCAGGCGCTTGTGGTGGCATATTGACTCTAGAAGATGGCATACCACTCAGAGCCGCTGGGTTTTGTAATATAAACGAGCTATTTGAAGCACACAGCGAAATGGCGCAGCGCATAGAAGTACTCAAAGGCCCTGGCTCTGCACTTTATGGCTCAAATGCTTTGCATGGTGTTATTAATGTAATAACGCCCGATACCACGCAAGGCGGTGGCTTAGTTGGTTTAGATTATGGCTCATACGGCTATACTCGCTACAAATTACGTGCAGGACAAGATTACGGCAACAGCGGTATAGGCATTAACGCAAGTATTACCGACGACAGCGGTTACCGCGACGACGAAAGTGTAGAGCAACAAAAAGTTAATATTCGCCATCGCTATTCAAATAATAATTTATTACTGACCTCAGGACTTACTTACACAAACCTTGATCAGCAAACGGCTGGATTTATTACAGGTTTTGAAAGCTATAAAAACGAAGACCTCGCGCAAAAAAACTTTGACCCAGATGCATTTAGAAAAGCACGCGCATTTAGAGCGTGGAGCAACGCAACATGGCAATTAAATAACGATGATGTGCTCTCTACTACGTTATATTTTCGCGACCAAAGCATGGACTTTTTTAAGCACTTTTTACCCGGCACACCGCTTGAAACAAACAGTCAAACTGGTTTTGGCGTACAATCGCTTTATCAACATAATTTACAAAGCAATATAAAAATAAACCTAGGGCTTGATGGCGAATACACGCAAGCCGACTTTACTCAAAGCCAAAATGAGCCCACGCAAGGCTCTGCATTTTTAGTTGCTACAGTGCCACAAGGTAAGCATTACGATTACGATGTAAACGCGACGCTTTATGCGCCTTTTGCATCTGTTGATTGGCAATTAAATAAGTGGTTACTTACCGCTGGTGTACGTTACGAGCATATGCAATATGACTACACCAATAATATGCTAGCAGGTAGAACAAAAGACGATGGCACAGAATGCGCGTTTGGGGGCTGCCGATACAGCCGCCCAGCGAGTGCTAAAAATAGCTTTAGTAATTTATCGCCAAAGCTTGGGTTGAGTTATCAGTACAATACAAATAACACACTTTATGCGAACTTTTCTCGCGGTTACCGCGCCCCACAAGCCGCTGAGTTATACCAATTACAACGCGAGCAAACTACTGCAAATTTAAGCGCCGAAATAGCAAATAACGCAGAGCTGGGTATTAAAGGAATTTACGAAAAACTACGTTATGGCGTGTCGGTTTACGCTATGAGTAAACACAATACGATTTACCGCGATAGTGACTTTTTTACGGTAAATAATGGCAGCTCTCGCCATCGTGGTATTGAGCTTGAGCTTGACTACCAGCTCACTAAGTCGCTTGCGCTTAACTTTGCTGGCACGCACGCAAAGCATACTTACACTGACAACCAAGTGCTTAACGGTCTAAATATAAACGGCAACGACATAGATACCGCGCCGCGTAATATCGCTAATCTCGATTTAACATGGCAAGCACTAAACAATGTACAATTTGCTTTGCAGTGGCATCGCGTTGGTAACTACTACACCGACCCAGAAAACTTAAATAAATACCAAGGGCATGATGTTTTAAGCCTGCGCGCGCAGTGGCAAGTTACCAATAATCTTGAAGTACTTGCTCGCATTATTAATTTAACCAATGAAGCTTATGCAGAGCGCGCCGACTACACCAGTTTTACCGGCGACAGATACTTCCCGGGTAGACCTCGAAACGCGATGCTTTCGGCAACTTATACGTGGTAATGCTTATTTAAGGGCTAAGCTAATTTAACTGATTTAAGTCGCTCATGTATTTCATGGGCGACTTTTTCATTACCTTTTTAAACATAGTAATAAATGCACTCACCGACTCATACCCTAGTAACTCCGACACCTGCTGCACACTTTGCTTATCTGAAAGCGCTTTTAAGGCTGTAATTATATGCAATTGCGTACGCCACTTTCCAAATGTCATGCCTGTTTCTTTTTTAATTAACCGCGCTAATGTGCGCTCAGTTAATGCAAACTGCTTAGCCCATTGTGGTAGTGTTTTTCGGTTGTTTGGCTTGTTTATAAGCTGATCGCTCATGGTTTGAATTACCTCATTTTTAGATAATACAAAATCAAGTGGTTGTACGGGCATATCAATAAGTTGATCAAATAACACCTGCGCTAAACGCGCTGTTTTACTATTTAAAGTATAGTGCTGATTATGGCCAGCCAACTCACACATTAGCTCTTTAACCAGCGGCGTAATGGCTAACGTGCAGGTATTTAACGGCATACCGTTTTTACTACTATCAATAAATAAATGACAAAGCTGCGCGTTATCAGACGCCCTATTGCTATGCACCTTTTGTGCTGGGATCCAAATTGCACTGTGCGTGGGCACCATCCACATTTTGGCCGATACTTCACACGTTACATACCCATGCAGCGCTAAAATTAATTGCCCTTTTGGATGGGTATGTAGTGGTATTTCGTGACTTGCATGGGCATGCTCTATTTTGGCTATTATGGGCTGCGCCATAGTTTCAAAATTTTTAATGTCGTCCCAACCAATTGCATCAAACATAGTTTTGTCTGTTTTTAGTTATTTAATGTCATTATCTCTAAATTATAGTTTTTGCTAAGCCTTTATACTAGCGCCCATTAAGTATTAGCTTTAATGGTCTTCCCTTTTGTTAAATAACACACCTAAATCACGCTTTGCTGGCATATTACTTGTGCTTGGCATATTACTTATTGCCGCAAATTTACGCGCCACATTTACAGGTATTGCACCTGTGCTTGAACAAATTATTAATCACTTTGGGCTTAGCGCATCGCAAGCTGGTTTTTTAACAACACTGCCACTCATTGCCTTCGCGGTTGCATCGCCAATGGCGGCAACTCTTGCTAAAAAGCAAGGGTTAGAGCGCACCTTGTTTGTGGCTTTGTTATTTATACTTGCAGGGGTTGCAGCGCGGGTAATAAATACCTCAGCCATGCTTTTTGTAGGCACCGCTATTATTGGTGTGGGCATTGCCATCGCAAACGTATTATTACCAAGTTTAATTAAGCGCGACTTCCCTGCAAAGGTTGCGTTAATGACCTCAGCCTACGTGCTTACTATGGGCGTGGTGTCGGGTGGGTTTTCTACTTTAGTATTTCCGCTTAGTCAGTTAAACGGATTAGGATGGCAACTTGCGCTGGGCTCATCAGCTCTTATTACTTTGGCGAGCATTATTGTATGGATGTCGCAATTAAGTAAGCACACAAAACCCGCGAGTATTGCTCAACACACTGACACGTCAAAAAGTGTATGGCGTTATTTACTAGCATGGCAAATTACCCTACTGCTGGGCTTAAACTCGTTTTTAAATTATATAATTATTACGTGGTTACCAAGCATATTAACCGAAACCGGTCACTCAGCTACCCAAGCAGGTGCTTATCATGGTGCTTTTCAAATAGCGACTGCATTACCGGGTTTAATATTAATTCCGTTACTTGCCAAATTAAAAGATCAAAGCGCGCTTAGCTTTATTTTAGCCATGTTGAGTGCACTCAGTGCATTGGGGCTGCTTTACATGCCTAGCTTTGCTTTTGTTTGGACCCTAATGCTGGGCTTTTGCTCTGGGGCATGTTTTATATTGGGGCTGTCATTTATTAGTTTACGAACTGACGATTCGCAACAAGCAGCGTCGCTTTCAGGTATGTCGCAAAGCGTAGGTTATTTGCTCGCGGCTATTGGTCCTATGCTAGCTGGTGCATTACACACTACAACAGGCAGTTGGAGTGCGCCATTGTGGTTGTGCGCTATTGCCGGAGTACTGTGTGCTTTATGTGGTTTGGGCAGTGGTAAAAACACCACTTTAGCTAAATCAGCTAACTAGCTGCTGTAACCACGAAAATAAACCAGACGAAGGTTTACTACTCGCGTGCTTTTGCTCATAGCGTTTATTCGTTACTTCGCGCTGTTCACGGCGCTCTTGTGCTAAATTAGCTTTTGCAGTAAAACGCAAGCGCTGCTCTTGAGTAAGCTCATCATTAAAACTAATGGCTGTTTTTTTCACTGCTCGGCTGCTTTTAGGTGAACTACACATATTATTCTCCAAATGACTGACTTATAAGTAGACAGTCATTTGGTTAAATAAATTTCAAACCGCTTACTAAAAAAGTAATACTGATAACCCCAAATAACTAGTTTTGTGGGGTTGTATCAAACGCAGGTACTTCGTGTAAGCCGCTCAACCAGCTCAATGTTGATTTAGCCCAAATTTGTGCTGTTGGCGTAAACTGATCACGCTGATCAACCGCACCAATACGCAAGCCATATACACGGTCAGCTTTAGCTTCGTTAGTTGCATAAAGTGTTGTACCACATGTGCCACAAAAACCTTGCGCACGCTTGTTACCACTTTGCGCTGTTTTAACAAACTCTTTTGGCTCACCTTGGGTAAACACGACCGAATTTGGCTCTGCAATTATGACTGCTCTAAATGGGCCGCTCGACATACGTTGGCAATCGCTACAATGGCAAACAAGTGCGTTGTTATTTTGAGACTTTGCTTGGTATTTAATTTCACCACAGTAACAGCTTCCAGTAATTTCCATTATTTAAATCCTTAATGCTTATGAAGATTGAATCGAGATATAAGACCGGCAATATCGATTCATTATTTTTAAAATATAAAAAAACTGCTCGCCGATTCATTTGTATGTTCGGTTAGATTTTTAATTTTTGAGAGTGATTTTCAACGTTAAACAAGTGCTAAAAACATGATCCGATGTTTTAAATAAAACAGCAATACCACGTTAAGCTAATAGCGTAACGTGGTGTTTTTAAGCTATCTTTTATGTGCGTTTAAATAATCAACAGCTAACAGGCTAAGCGCCTTAGTGCCTACTCTAAACGATGATTCGTCGGCATAAAAATAAGGTGAGTGATTACTAGCCACTGTATTTAAATCTTGCTCACTTGGTGTGCCGCCTAAAAATACAAATACACTCGGCACTTCTAATGCGTAAAACGAAAAGTCTTCTGCGCCGGTTATTTTTCCCATTTCAACTACGTTTTCATTACCTGCTGCTTTTTTAAGGCTAGGTAACATTTGCGCAGTTAACTTTGGGTTATTAATCGTTACCGGATAACCTTCGTGAATGTGTACCTCTGCAGTTGCACCTGACGATTTAGCAATGTGCGTGGCTGTGGTTTTTATTTTTTCAAATATTTGTGCTCGGTTATCCATATCAAAGTTACGAATTGTACCTACCATTTCGACTTCTTCAGGAATAATATTATTACGTACCCCACCCGCTATCTTACCAAACGAGACAATAGCAGGCTCTTTGGTAATGTCGATTTGGCGACTAACAATATGATTTACGCCTGTTACTATTTGCGCAGCTGCGGCAATGGGGTCAACCCCAGTCCACGGTGCAGAGCCGTGTGCCTGCTTGCCATGTACTGTTATTTCAAACCGGTCTGCACTGGCCATTGCTGGGCCACTTCTATAGCCAATTTTACCGCTGTGCAAACTAGATGTTATGTGTAACCCAAAAGCAGCTTCTGGTTTGTATTGTTTAAATATGCCTTCTTTAAGCATTAACTCAGCGCCCCCCTCTTCCCCCTCTGGTGCGCCTTCTTCTGCAGGCTGAAATACAAACATAATATTACCGTGTAGCTCATCTTTCATGTTTGCAAGCACTTGTGCAGCGCCCATTAGCATGGCCACGTGCGTGTCGTGCCCACAAGCATGCATTATACCTACATCTACACCACGGTAATTAGTGGTTTTAGTTGATTTAAAATCAACATCTGCTTTTTCAGTAACTGGCAGCGCGTCCATATCTGCGCGTAGCATTACTGTCGGGCCTGGCTTTGCACCTTTTAATAGCCCCACAACACCTGTATAAGCAATCCCTGTTTGTACTTCCATACCCAGCGACTTTAAGTGCTTAGCGACAATACCTGCTGTGCGGGTTTCGCGATTTCCAAGCTCAGGGTTTTGATGAAAATCACGTCGCCAATCAATAACCTGTTGCTCTATCTTTTTAACTTGCTGATCAATGTTTGCATTGGCATTAAACGCACTAAGGGCAGCAAAGCCCAACGCTATTGAAATTAGTGATTTTTTCATCCTGTTTGTCCTTATTATATTTATTGGTTTTATAATATTGATGAGCACGAGCCCTTATGTATTATTGAGAACATAATTAGTTTGCTCTATAACCACTATTACTGAAGGCTCTACAATAATCAATCCCATTTAAGCTAGATGCCCAACTATGAAGGGCCACTTCACTTTTCACTGGTTTTATCTATTTTTAGTTTGAAGTTTTAGCGCTAATTAAGCCTACCACTTTTGCTTTTGTTGATTTAAAAATGGCATTTAATAGTCAACCAACGCACGTAAAGTGAGTTTTAATAAGCGCGGTGGTGGATAGAGGAAGTTAACGAGTAATAGGCTTGGTACATAATTGCTATTCAAACTATAAAATAAGAATAGCAATGTAGAACCTCCCCTTATGTTGGGGGTAATTATTTATATGCATTCGCATTTTTAATGCTGTCAAAATCGTTAAAGCGCACGTTGTGCTGCGCCATTACTTTAAGTATTTTTTTACTTAGCATTTGGCGTAAATAAAACGGCTGATTTGGCACAAAATGATGAATGGTATGCGTTTTACCAAAGTTAAAACAAAACAAGTGAAACGGCATAAATAAACGACTCGTTAGGACATGAGTTTGTTCAAGCATGTTATTAACGCCGCCATAGTAATGCATGCTTGAGGTAACAAAATTAAGCGAGCTTGAGCGAATAATATTAGGCACAATGAGCACAACCATTAAAAATTCAAACACATCCATTGTACTTAACAACCAACTAGGTGAATTTAGCGAAAGTGGTATAAATAAATCAACGATATGAAATATAATAACGCTATATAAAACAGCAAAATACGCAGTCGCTATCGGAAATCCCGCATTAAAAACACTCGAAAAACTAAAGCCATTAATTTCTTTTCTAAAACGTTTAGTAGAAATAATTAGCCCTAATAACCCATCTACAATAACTAGCGCACGTAAAAATGGATTTTTAATACCGTTTCCCACCAAGCGTTCTTCTAGGTCTTGTTGTGTGCCTGAGGTTTTGTGATGGTGTAAATGCATTTTACGTCGGTACCATGGGCTAATAGTATTTGGCCGCATTAACCATACTGCTAACATCATAAAGTTATGCATGAAAGGCTGATTGCTAAAGTATTGTTTATGTATAAGGTCGTGCTCTAACTCATGGGAAATAGACGCAGCAATAGCCGCAAGCACTATACACACCCAAGCAGGTATTAGGGCTAAATAATATAAAACACCAACACCAATTAATGCGCTAAGCGACAGCAATAAAATAATTAACCCTAAGGTATTTTGATGTTCAAGTAATGGGTATTTTTGACGAAGTAATGCTTCTTCTGCCTTAATAGCTTTAACAATCGATTGAATGTTCTGTTTGGCACTTAATTGGGTCATAATTAATGTCTTAAAAACCTTGTTGTACAAATAATACCTGAATCAAGCGCAAAATCGGCATAAAGCAGGAATAATTATTATAATACGATTCACTATTATCAATAGTTCAATTGCTTATTTATTCAATCGCATAACAGTTTAATAGCACTCATAACCCAAAATATTCGCTTTATATATCAGCCCAAAAAGACTTAAAAAATTTACCGGTAGAGTCTCCTTGCTATAAACGATTAATTATCAACCAGTTGTTTATGCAAATAAAAGAAAAGGCTTGCCGCCCCCTCTTTTGTTTGTATAATGCGGATACAGAATAAGAGGTATATAAGTATCCTTTTTATTTTAAGTGGTTTTTCTTTATCTTTTTATGCTTAAAAGATTAAAGAAAAATTATGCCAGCGTGATGAAATTGGTAGACATGGGGGATTCAAAATCCCCTTCCGAAAGGAGTGCCGGTTCGAGTCCGGCCGCTGGTACCACTTTTTGAACCTCAGCTAATTATTGGCTGAGGTTTTTTTATGCCTAAAATTTAACTAGTAATCTATACCAATTCGCTTTACTAAGTGAGCTACTTTTAGGTAAGAAAACGGTTTCGATAACAAGGTAAAACCGAGTTAAGCTGAAGCAAAAGCCACAAACCTTCCATTAAAGCCATCAATGTAATTAGAAAGGTACATAAATCTAATTAGCATGCGAGTTATGCGTCTTGCTCTTGATTTGTTATATTCCCAATTCGATTATTTAACTCTTCGTCACTAACATCTTCTTTATGTGTACCAATGATCCATATATGACCAAATGGGTCTTGTAGTGTGCCGGTCCTATCACCATAAAACTGATCATGTACGGGTCTTATTTCTGTTGCACCAAGCTCAATTGCTTTTTTAAACACGGTATCAACATCTTCAACATAAAGCATAAGGCTTAGCGCTGTACCACCGAGTTCTTTTGGGTTTTTTAAATGCTCTTCAGAACCATTATCTGAAAGCATAATATGCGAATCACCAATTATTATTTCTGCATGGGCTATTCCACCATCAGGTAAAGGCATCTGCATTACATGTTCAGCACTAAATGCATCACAATAAAAATCTATCGCTTTTTGTGCGTCATTCATAATTAAATAAGGTGTAACGGAATGAAACCCTTTTGGTATTGCTGAGACTGCCATAATATTCTCCTTTACTTACGCTGTGATTTTTAATATTTAATTAACTAAATATGCGTTTAATTGCCCCTAAATTTAAGCTTAGCTCATACAAAAAATTGCGTTACTTTTCGAGGTTTAAACGCTTATGCCAAGCAGCTATACTTTCATCAGGGTATTCTTCAAACTGCTTGTCACCTTCATTAATGGGCGCATTTACCCAATTTGCTTTACTACCAAGCATTAAATGAGTGCGCTCTGGCGGTATGGGTAACTCACTATCTATTGCACCAGCAAAGGGATGAACTTGCTCAGGCCAACGTGCATCGTATAACCACAAGTTAGCACTACAATGCTTACAAAAATGACGCTCTGCAGGGCTGATTTTATCGCCTGTTTTTGCATGATAAATAGTTATGTGTTCACGCCCTGTAACCTCAAGCGTGCTGTATTGCGCGTTTAAATTAATAACAAACCCGCCGCTCCCTGCGGTTTTACGGCATATAGAGCAGTAACATAAATTGTAAGGATAAGGGTGTTTTGAGTTGACCGTAAATACCACTTTGCCACAGTGACAAGCGCCATTAAGCTTCATAATATATCCAATTTTTTATTGTTGGCTTGAACTAATACCTTAACTAGGTGAGCTAAAAAAAACCACAACAATTACATGCTGTGGTTTTTTAATTATTGAGCTTACTAACGCTCCCAATATCTTAAATTACGCAATGTATTTATAAATTTATCGGCTGAATGTGCCTCTAAATCTATCCAACCATCATCTACTTTTCCATCTAGGCCTGCCGCTTTAAATAAAGGCTTAGCCTCATTTGTAAAGCCTATAAATTTCATATGTGCGTACGCATCACTTACAAAGTCTTTAGCTTCTGCTATGGCAGCTAGTTTTTCAGCTCCATCTTCGGTGGTGAGTACAAGTACCGCATCGTATAAAACCGATGGACCACCATTAATAACCTGATCAGCTTTAAAGTGCTTACCTTTACTGCATTTAGCACCGCCAACTTGCGGGGCAATAATTTCAAAGTTTGCACCTTCACTTTTAAGTGCATTGGTAACCGAATTGAAAATTTCTGCATTAAAGCCATCACTTACTAAAATACCTAATTTACGGCCTTTGAAGGTGTTGGGCGCATTTTTCAAAATACTTAACGCATCAGATACAGGTAAGTCTTTACGTGTCGGCATAGCAGCTTCTGCCGGATCTGGCATTTCTTGCAAGCCAAGTCCTTCGGCAACTTTATTTGCGAGGGTTTCGTCAATATTTAACAAGTGCGATACCAAACGTTCTCGTATTGGCAAATGCTCAACTTTAGACAGCTCAAACACGTACGCAGATTGAATGTGCGCCTGCTCTACCTCTGTTTGACTTAAATAAAATTGACGAGCTTGACTGTAATGATCGCTGAATGTTTCTGAGCGATAACGCAGTTTGTCACCGCCGCTTACTTCAGGCTCGCTTGAGCTTTTAAAGCCATGTACTGGGCATTCGCGCGGGTTGTTTTCATCGCCGCTCCATGAGTTGGGTTCGTAATTAACACGCCCTTTTGGATTGTGCATTGCCATGTGGCCATCTTGCTGAAAATGGCGCATTGGGCATTTAGGCGCATTAACCGGAATATGCGTAAAGTTAGGACCACCTAAACGCTTAGTTTGAGTGTCTAAATATGAAAAGTTACGACCTTGCAGTAGCGGGTCGGGAGTAAAATCGAGCCCCGGTACAATGTTTTGAGTACAAAATGCTACTTGCTCTGTCTCTGCAAAAAAGTTGTCGACAACACGGTCAAGCACCATACGGCCAACAATTTGTACTGGTACTTGCTCTTCAGGTATAAGCTTAGTGGCATCGAATACATCAAATTCAAATTCATCAGCGAATTGCTGATCAAAAACTTGCACACCTAGCTCCCATTCAGGGAAGTCGCCGTTACCAATTGATTCCCACATGTCTCTGCGATGAAAATCAGGATCGGCGCCGTTAAGCTTAAGTGCTTCGTTCCATACTACCGATTGCATACCGCCTTTTGGTTTCCAATGAAATTTAACGAATTTTTCATCGCCTTTGGCATTAATAAATTTAAAGGTATGAACGCCAAAACCTTCCATAAAGCGTAAAGAGCGCGGAATAGCTCTATCAGACATTGCCCACATAACCATATGCATTGACTCAGGCGATAGGCTTACAAAGTCCCAAAAGTTATCGTGTGCGGTTTGCGCTTGTGGAAAACCACGATCAGGCTCGGCTTTAGCTGAATGAATTAAGTCTGGAAACTTCATTGCATCCTGAATAAAAAATACCGGTATATTGTTACCCACTAAATCCCAGTTTCCCTCTTGGGTATAGAACTTAACCGCAAAACCGCGTACATCACGTGCTAAATCTGGCGATCCTTTATTACCTGCAACCGTAGAGAAACGAGTAAACACTGGCGTTTTTTCACCTTTTCTCTGAAAAATATCTGCACAGGTTAAATCTTCAAGCGTGTCGTAAGTTTCAAAATATCCGTGTGCACCATAACCTCTAGCGTGCACTACTCGCTCAGGAATGCGTTCGTGATCAAAGTGAAAGATCTTCTCGCGCATTATATGATCTTCTAATAATCCTGGGCCACGCTTGCCTGCACGTAATGAGTTTTGATCATCGCTTACAGGGCAGCCCTGCGCGGTGGTCATAGTAGGGTGTTCGTCCGACGCCTTTTGGTGCAATTCGCCGCCATGCCCTTTATTACCTGAGTATTTAAATGATTCAGCCATGTTTAGTCCTTCATACAGTTTGATTTAATGGGTCAATAGTTTTTATGAGCTTTAAAGCTAAAAGCGACTATGCAAATGCAAAATAAAGACCAGCCATCCAACCTAGTAAAAAAGGGCTGTACAGATAACAATGTAGTATTTGAGGTGGTTTATAAAAGAAAAAGTTACACAGGTATGTAACTTTTTCAGACAAAAAAGAGCACTTAAAAGTGCTCTTAGATTCATGTCAGTTTAAATTTAGTTAATCTTTGCTTTCGTTAACTAAAATAACTTTACGATGTGGGAAAGGTATTTCGATGGTGTTTTCATCTAGTGCTTTTTTAATTAACTCTGGCACCGTGTAAAGAATATCGAAGTAATGCTCGCCCTTACAAAAAGGTCTTACTAAAAAGTCTACTGAGCTGTTGTTAAGTGTTTCTACTTCAACAAAAGGAGCTGGGTCTTTTAATATGTGTGGATGCGCTTCAAGTACGGCATCTATAACTTTACGAACAGCCGTTGTATCTTCACCGTAAGCAACACCAAAATGCATATCCACACCACGAATTGGATGATGTGAATGGTTTATAATTTGCGCGCCCCAAATTTGACTATTTGGAATAATAACCTGTTGATTATCGAACGTTTGTAAAATAGTAGTAAACATATCGACCTCAGTTACTTTACCAAAGCGCCCTGCTGCCTCAATAAAGTCATTCACTTTATAAGGTCTAAATATTAGCAACATAACGCCCGCTGCAAGGTTCGACATTGCACCTTGTAACGCCAAGCCTATAGCAAGTCCCGCGGCACCGAGTAAAGCAATAATAGAAGCTGTTTGTACACCAAAGCGATTTAACACAGCAATAATAACGAACGCTAATATGATGTATCGAGCCATGCTGCCTAAAAAGCGAAAAAGCGTGTCATCAAGATGAGTGTATTTGTGGCATAAGCCAATAATTAAATTGCGCACTTTGCCTGCCAACCATAAGCCCGCAAGTAAAATTGCAATCGCCAGTAATATGTTGGTTGCCCACGTAATTGCAGCGGGTAAATATTGATTAATATCAATTTGGTTTATTATGCCTTCCATTGTTTTTCCTGTTCTCTAGCTTTAATCCATATCAAGCGCAATAGTTTAAAAAAAAATTAACCAAAGTACGAATATAGGTTCAGTTTTACATTTATAAGCGCTTTGAAGGAGAGATTTTTTAGGTACTGCTTCTAAAACTATGGATTGATAAATATAATTTTAAGCCCTATTTAGCGCCAATATTTAATTAAAAATTAAACCCAGTAATGTCTTGCTATAACGCAGTTTCGCTCATATAGTCAGCAAATTATCACACCTTTATTTTGAACATCTTTGCTTATGAAATCTTCTGCTTCTGCTAGTGATTTTGGTACCTTATTAGGTTATGCACCTGGTAATGTTGCTGTGTATTCATCTGATTATGATTCGGCTGACGAAAGTATTTATCCTAATCGTAGCGCCTTTCGTAGTTACCTTGATGGCATTTACATGGGCTATAAATGGCAATGCGTTGAATTTGCCCGTAGATGGATGTACCTCAATCATGGTTATATTTTTGATGACATAGCCATGGCTTACGATATTTTTGAGCTGCGTTCAGTGCGCGATGTAAATAGCCAAAACAGATTGCCACTAAACGCGTTTAAAAATGGTGCTAAACATCACCCTCAAGTAGGTAGTTTACTTATATGGGAAGAAGGCGGCGAGTTTGAAGAAACAGGTCATGTTGCTGTCATTGTTGAAGTGCATGAAGATAAAATACGTCTTGCTGAGCAAAATGTAGGGCATCAAATATGGCCAACAAATCAAAACTGGTGCCGTGAACTAAAAGCAAAAGTAACTAAAGATGGCGACTATTGGATTGAGTGCTCTTACAACGACGCCACTATTTTAGGTTGGATGACACAAACTGATGAAACAGAATATGCTGAGCCAACGTTTGAGCTAAACACTGACTTATTTACTATAGAAGCCCATAAAGCAGCAGATACAGGCCAAGCAAACAAGTCATGGTTAAATATTGCGAATGACGATGAAGCTGCCTACGTAGAAATGATGCAAGGCCATAAACTTACATCCGTAGATGAGGATCAGCATAATTACTTTGCAATATCTCAAACGGCGCAACAAAGCATTGAGCATGCAACAAATGAGCTGCATGGCTTATTTATGCATGCAACCGACTATGTATTGCAGCACCCTGAGTTATTAGAAAAGTTTAATTTACCCGATGTTGTGCTTAATAAAATTCGCCAATCGTGGGATAACCGCTTAAACCAATTAATTACCAGCCGGTTTGACTTTGCCTTAACAGCAGCAGGTTTAAAAGTTTACGAATACAATTGCGATTCGGCATCGTGTTACATGGAAAGCGGCAAAGTTCAGGGAAAGTGGGCAAAACACTTTGGCGTTAAAACAGGTGTAGATGCAGGCCAAAATTTATTTAAAGATCTCGTAAAAGCATGGCGTAAAAGTGAGGTAAAAGGTCTTGTTCATATTCTGCAAGATGATGAACCAGAAGAACATTACCACGCATTATTTATGAAAGAAGCTATTGAAGCCGCAGGCTTTGAATGTAAGCTAGTAATTGGCTTAAGCACACTTCGCTGGAATGAGTCAGGCAACATAGTAGATACTGATGGCGCACAACTGAGTTACGTATGGAAAACCTGGTCGTGGGAAACCGCACTTGATCAAATTCGTGAAGAATGCGAAGCCGACCAATCATTAGGTGATAACTTTGAACCACAATTCAAAGCTGGTGAAACGCCACGCTTAGTCGATGTATTACTGCGTAAAAATGTCATGGTGTTTGAACCGCTGTGGACATTAATTCCAAGTAACAAGGCTATTTTGCCAATACTGTGGAGCTTATTCCCTAATCATAAATATTTACTTAATACCGCGTTTGAGCTTAACGACGAGTTATTACAATCCGGTTATGTAGTTAAACCAATAGTAGGACGCTGTGGCGCTAATATTCAACTTATTGATGAGCAGCAGCAAGTTATAGAAAAAACAATGGGGCACTTTGCAGAGCAAGACCAAATATACCAACAACTATTTGCACTGCCTAAAGTAGACGACTACTTTGTACAAATATGTAGTTTTACAGCCGCCGGTAAATACTCTGGTGGTGGCGTGCGTGTTGATAAAAGCATGATCATAAACGGTCATAGCGATTGTATGGCGCTGCGTATTAAATAATAAACAATACTAAGCCCGCAATTTGCTGCGGGCTTAAGTTTGTGTAGCCCTTCCCTCTTTTAAGTTTTATAGCTATCTCAAGCGAGTTACTCCTGTTAGAGTAAATTTATTAAACACCACAAATTAAGGTATTTCATGGCGAATCAATTTAATGTACTCGGCACACGCTTAAAACTATGTTGCGGTAATGGTGGCTACACACGTGAAGGGTTTTGTTATGTACCAGAATCAGATCTTGGCAATCACAGTGTGTGTGCAATTATGACTGATGAATTTTTACAATTTTCAAAATCACAAGGTAACGATTTAATAAGCCCGAACCCTCTTTACGATTTCGAAGGTTTAAAAGCCGGTGATAAATGGTGCTTGTGTGCAGTAAGATGGCTTCATGCTATTTCAGCAAACGTTGCGCCACCAGTGGTGCTTGAGGCTACAAATAAAAAATCATTAGAAATAGTGCCGCTCGATGTTTTAAAAGCGCACGAATACATAGCCAACGTTTAAATACACCTAAGAGTAACTAAATCGAAGTCTGCATATTTTACAAATATATGCAGGCTTTTCAAAAACCCAATCTCCTCTGCAGCCTTAGAAACCTTAATTTAAAATATAACCAATTGTTTTTGAATCACTTTTCAAATAAAGCAACTTACGGCATAACAGTTGCTTCATTAAGTTTAAGTCATGCTCATAACGCAACATATTATATGAGCAACACATTACTTAATGTAGGAGAAATTATGAGTAACAATAACGAATCAAACAAAACAACTAAATTTACCGCGCCAGGTATGAGTGACGAATCAGCCCAAAAAACAATAGCTACCCTCGATAACCGCATGGTTGCATTGATAGACTTACAACTAACTTTAAAGCATATTCACTGGAACGTAGTGGGACCTAATTTTATTGGCGTACATGAAATGATAGACCCACAAGTAGACATTGTGCGCGAAATGACAGATACAATTGCAGAGCGAATTGCGACTCTTGGTGCAGTACCTGTTGGCACACCAAAATCAATTGTAGATCGCCGTACTTGGGACGAATACTCAGTAGGCAAAGGCCTAGTAACCGAACATTTGGCTGCGCTTGATAAAGTATATAATGGCGTTAATGCCGATCACCGCAAAGCAATTGAGACTCTTTCTGAGCTAGATCCGGTCTCTGAAGATATGATCACCAGCCAACTAGCCGATTTAGAGCAATTTCAGTGGTTCATACGAGCACATTTAGAATCATCTACAGGCGAATTACAAAGCTAATACATCTAAAGTAAGAAAGCCCAGCATTATTATGCTGGGCTTTTTTTTGCGTAAAAATCTATTTATCGCTACCTAGCTTACCGCCCCCACCCCAGCTAGTACAAAATCAATATAAAAACAATAGAAAATTGGTATTACCAAAATGATTTTTAATTATTTTAACCTCTCCACTATTTCGCAAATTTATAAATCATTTAGAACTTTTAATGGTCGCTCTTCCAATTCAATATCACTTAAAAAGTAAACTAAACACGTATAAAAGTACGACATAAAATTTCAAAATAGTACTAACAAATGTATTAAATAGTACAAATAACATATAAAAATGCCTTTGGTAAAGATACTTCAATAAAATTCATTCAAAATACAAAAAATAAAAACACCCTATAAGCCATTAAATTTATTAAATATAAGAAAAATAAAAGAGGTTTTTGTAATACACATTGTGAAATTTTGGTAAACAAAGGTTGTAAATAAAGTTGAATTGGATTAATTTCAACCATACCACCTGTATGACACACTACAGGAAAGAAACAGTTAAATTGGTTAACCAAGCCAAGTAACAACACACACACACAATGACGCAAGTCGTACCCAAACGGGAGAGATACATGAAACTCAATCAAATTACTTCAACATTAATTAATAAGCATAAAAGAAGTAGCTCTACAACAATCAGTGCCGCAGCCCTTTTATTAATGGCTTCTTCAAATATTGCAGCGCAAGAGGCTCCCGCAGCTTCAGAAACGGCAGCTGCAGACATTGAAGTTATTGAAGTAAAAGGCATGCTAGGCAGTATGAAAGCCGCCGCTATGCTTAAGCGTACTGACGGACGTATTGTAGATGCGATTGTTGCTGAAGACATTGGTAAGTTACCAGATAATAATATTGCAGAAGCGTTGCAACGTATTACTGGTGTATCTATTAATACCGATTTTGGTGTGGGTGACAGTGTTTCGATTCGTGGCTTACCTCAAAACCGTGTTGAATTAAATGGTCGCTCTACTATTGGTGACTCTCGTGACGGCATTAGCTTGCAAGATTACCCATCAAGCTTCTTAAAAACAGTAGAAGTAGTTAAGTCTCCTACTGCCGATATGATTGAGGGTGCATTAGGCGGAACAGTTAGTTTAAAGACAGTTCGCCCATTAGAGTTAGATAAACTAACTGGCGCAGTTTCATTAGATGGCGAATACGCTGATAAAACAGAAAATGTAGCTCCTATTTTTAGTGGTTCAATTGGTAACAACTGGGACTTTGATGAAATGGGTACCTTTGGTGCCATTGCTATGTTTTCATTCCAAGATCGCGAAATTCGCCAAGATGAAACATCTAGCCGTGTTAAACCTCAAGATATCGAAATTAATGGCCAAGAAGGTAATACACCTAGTGGCAACGCTATCGTAAGAGACGAGCACAGTGTTGAACAATACGTAGAGCAGCGTAAACGAACTGCTGTAAATTTATCTCTTCAATGGGCACCACAATCTGGTAATGGCATGGTGTATCTTGATTTAAGCGGCACAAAGCGCTCAGGTGAACAAGCTGGTAACTCTATTTTAGGTGTCGCAGGTTCACTATCAACAGATGCAAATACAACTCAAGATGCTAACGGCGTAAATAATTACACGTTAACAAACGAGTTTGGTATTCCTAAAACATACAGTGACTTTCGTGAAACTGACTCGTTTTCAAATGCACTTGGTGCAGAGTGGAACCTTACTGACAGTATCAAAATCTCTGGTGAAATTGCGGTAGCATCATCAGAAAGCGTAAGACCTGATTCTGAATTTACACTTCGCCCAATCGAAAAATCAACATTTGAAGCAAGTGGTGGAACTCAGCTAACAAATCATTTATATGATGGTGCATTTTCTCAAGACGGTAATAAATTACCAAGCATCATTCATTCAGATCCTAATGCATTTACTGACCCACAAAACTTAGCACTTCGTACGTTTAAAAGTGAAGATAGAAGAACAGACAATGACGAAACAGCTATTCGTTTTGATGTTGAAATGTTTGAGCCACTCAGCAGCTTAAGCTGGGTATCTAAAGTAAAAGCGGGTGTACGTGTTACTAACCGCGATTACGAATATGAGCAATACAAAGTAGAAATTAAAGACATTTATAAAAATGCATTTAACGACTCAGACGGTTCGTTAGCTACTTTATGGGTTGATGACTACAATGCTGCTTTTTCAAATAGCTTCACAACAGTTAGCCACGACAACTCATTTGACCAATTAGGTCATTCGGGACAAAACGACCTACTAACCTTTTTAAGCTACAACGGTTTATCTAACCCGGCCAATACTTACGCTCAACTTCAGCAGTTACTTGCAGGTACTAACCTAGCGTCAACAGGGAGTCTTTCAGATAACCAAGAGTTCCAAGAAAGCGCATACCGTAACGTAGTTGAAGATACTGCTGCCGTGTATATATCAGCCTACTTAGACTTTGATAACATCACTGCAATTGTGGGTGGTCGTTATGTAACTACAGATTTAGAATCAAGCGTATTTCTTAATGGCGAAAAAGTAACTGGCGACAATGACTACAGCGACTTTTTACCAAGCTTAAACGTAACGTATAACTACTCAGACGAAACATTATTCCGCTTTGCTGCTGCAAAAGTTATGCGCCGCGCTGACTTTAGCGAACTAAGCCCTGCATTTGACGTTAATAACGACATTACAGGTGCAACGCAAGGCTCTATTGATTTAGAACCATATCGTGCAACGCAATACGACTTATCTGTAGAGCATTACTTTGACCAAGGTAACGTAATTTCTTTCGCAGTATTTTATAAAGATGTTGAATCTTTCTTAAGTAACGAAAGTAGCTGTGTAGCTGCATCAAGCACTTCAACAGGTCAAAACGTAACTCAATGGAACCAAGTATGTCAGCTTGACGTTGCAGGTGTTTCACAAGACAACCTAGTTTACTCGGATGCAACTGACTTCCCAGTAGATGCTGATGGCTTTAACCATGTAGCAGGCTTACGTGACGCAGGACTAACGGGTATCGATACTGTTAAAAATGTAAACGGTGAAAACGGCTCAGTACAAGGCTTTGAAGTTGGTTATCAACAGTTCTTTACAGACCTACCTGGTGCATTTTCTGGCTTAGGCATTAACGCAAACTACACATACGCAGACAGCGAGCAACCAAACGGTAACCCGTTATTAGATATTTCTAAAAATACGTATAACTTACAAGTATTTTGGGAATACGAAGGTTTCTCTACTCGTCTAGCTTATAACTACCGTGACAGTTTCTTAGATACTGAAAACGAGAAACGTGTAGAAAATATTAACTCAGACGGCAGTATTTCAGCAGAAGGTACTGTTTACGGTAATAACTACCGTGACGACAGAGGCCAGTTAGACTTCTCTGCAAGCTGGGATATTAACGAAAACGTGACCTTAGTAGGTAATGCGACCAACTTAACGGGTGAGCCTTCTATTTACCTATCTGAACTAGGTGGTGCTTGGAAGTACACTGAAGCGGATCGCCGTTACAGCTTTGGTATTCGCGCTAAATTTTAATTTTCCCTAAAAACTAAAGCCTGCTTTTATGCAGGCTTTTTTACGTCTATAAAAAAGTGGCACTTGTGTTAAAACATCGCACAATTTTTATAACTAAATATTTATTTAAAGCAATAAAATTATCATTGAATAATACCCCAAACTAAAATTTAGATACCGCGTAAACAATATCAACCTTCTGCACTTCACTTTTAGCGCACAAACTAAGCACCATACATTGCACTAAAAACCAGCAACCTTGCAGCTTGGTTATAAAATGTCTAGTATTCTAAAGCTGTACTTATAATTGGTACGAAAAAAGGATTAACAATGTTTCTAAAATACATAACAACAATATCAATCACATTATCATTACTATTATTAACAGCATGCGGCTCTGGGGGAAGTAAAACAAAAGAGGCTGAAAGCATTGAAATACCACAATCAAAAGCGGTTATTAATAACAGTCCCTTAAGTGACTACAAAATAATTATCTATGGTAATAGCCATAGTTCACAGTTAGGGGGCTTATTAGAAATAATTATTACAAGCCAGTTACCTAGCACTTCAGTCAAAATAACGACTGTCAGTGGTCGATTTTTAGATGAAATAGTCGCAGTAAATGCGAATGTCGATAAATTAAAAAGTGATAACTGGAGTCATGCAATTTTTCAAGGCCAAAAGTACTCACAATCAGGTTCGACTGACTACCCTACAAGCGCAACTGAGCGATTAATCTCGAACGCAAAAGAGCATAAAATTACACCTATTTTATTTCCAGAGCATCCTCAAAAAGGGGATCCCGCAGAAGCAAAGCAGGTTTACGACCTCCATTTAGCAATCAGTCAAAAACAACCTAGCTGCATAGCGCCAGTTGGCTTCGTGTGGAATCGAGTATTAGAAATAATGCCTAGTATAAACCTTCATAGTGCCGACGGTAATCATGCATCCTATGCTGGGAATGTCCTTACAGCGATGACCTTTTATCAAATCATTACCTCGGAATTAACAGACACAATGCCATTTATTCCTGCTATAGATTTAACACAGCAAGAACAAGCATTATTTGGACAAGTAGTAACAGAGGTGCTTGAGTTATATCCGGCATGTGGTGCTAAATAATCTTAAAAAATTTAAAACTAGATTTTAGATTTAGTGATTTCCTGAGGTGCTCAATATCAGTACATTAATACTACGCACATAAGCTGATTAAAAGACACCTCAGGAAAATTCAATTTTCACTTTTTTGCCAAATTATAAATTTAATATCTTGATAAATAATCACCTGCAATTTATTAAAATAACCGTCGTCCTAGCTATACTTATTTGAATATTAAATTTACTATCAAAACGTTGTAACTATTAGCAGGAAAACTAAGGTGCTGTCGCGTTTATATAATTTTATGCCCGGTTTAAATACATTGCTGCACTATGAACGCCAATGGTTTGCTGATGATGTAAGGGCGGCGCTATCAGTAGCTGCAGTGGCTTTACCTGTTGCCATTGCTTACGCACAACTAACCGGTGTTAACGCCGCCGTAGGGTTATACTCTTGCATACTGCCAATGATGCTATATGCACTTTTCGGCACTTCAAAACAATTAATAGTCGGCCCTGATGCTGCTACCTGCGCCGTTATTGCCGCTGTAGTAACACCTCTTGCTGCAGGCGACAGCTTTAAGCATTGGCAACTTGTTGTCACCATGACCGCCATGACCGGCTTTTGGTGCTTTATAGCCAGTAAATTTAAGTTAGGTGTATTAGCTGACTTTTTATCTAAACCTATTTTAATGGGCTTACTAAACGGCGTAGCTATCACTATTATTGTGGGTCAATTTTCTAAAGTATTTGGTTTTACTTTTGATGAGCGCTACTTACTTGAACGCCTCGGTGGTGTGCCCACATACCTAGCGCAAACACACGTTCCCACCTTATTAATGGCTTTGTTTACACTGGCGGTCTATTTTGCCATGAAACGGATAAAGCCCACGTGGCCTGCATCTATGTTTGCTATTGCTTTTGGTGCACTTTTGGTATGGATTTTTGATTTAAAACAATTTGATATAAAAACCATTGGCACCGTAACTGGCGGGCTTCCCGTTTTTAATACCCCTGTTTTTGATTTAGGGATTATTCGTGAGCTGGTGGTACCCGCACTTAACTTAGCCATCGTGAGCTTTGTTAGTATGATGCTAACTGCCCGCAGCTTTGCTGCTAAAAATGGCTACGACATAGACGCCGATAAAGAATTTAGAGCGTTGGGTATTGCCAATATAGCGTCAGCTCTTTCGCAAGGTTTTGCAGTCAGTGGCGCCGACTCACGCACCGCTGTTAACGATGCAACAGGTGGTAAAACGCAGTTAGTATCAATAATTGCAGCAGCTATTATTGCGCTCATAGCTGTATTTTTAACAGCCCCACTTGAATTTATTCCAAGCGCAGCGCTAGGTATTGTACTTATTATTGCCTCTGTCCATTTACTCGATTTAAAAGCTGTTTGGCAATTAAAACGAAAAGACAAACAGGCATTTTATCTCGCCTCAGCCACCTTACTTGCTGTGTTATTTATTGGCGTTATACCAGGGATCACACTTGCTGTATTACTAGGGTTATTTCAATTTATTCGCACTGTTATGCGTCCAACCGACAATATACTCGGCGTAGATGTTAACGGTGTAGTAAGAAGTTTAGACGCCACAGATAAAGCAAAAGCAGTGCAAGGCGTGTTTATCTATCGCTTTAATTCACCTTTAACTTACTTTAATGCCAGCTACTTTAAACGCAGATTACTTGAGCAATATGCAAGGCAAAAAGACGATACACAATGTGTAATAATTGACGCTGTGCCCTGCTTTACTCATTTAGATTTAAGCGTAATGGCCATGCTTGCAGATCTCGACGTTATATTTAAAAAGCGTGATATAAGGCTTGAGCTTGCAGGTAGAAAACGTCAGTTACTTTCGTGGTTTGATATTGCAGGAATGAAGTCAGGAAAAGAAGGTATATATATTCACTCAGATTTATACATCGCCCTAAAAAGAAATAGCGTAAGCCAGCACACGCAAGAGGTTAGCTTGTTTGAGTCAGACGAAAATAAAGAACCGCTCACACAGCAATAAAATACAATAAGCAGATCAGCTAACTGATCTGCTGTTTAGTATTAATTACTTTTTATACTTTTGGATAGTTTGAAGGAAAAAACGCTTTTTTAGCGTCTTCATCAAACTCTTTTTTAAAGGCTATATCAGTACCAATTGCGCGTGCACGTGCAACCGCTGGGCGGCTATCAATGCTTTCAAACCAACGCTTAAGATTTGGGTACGGCGCTAAGCCCTCTTCACCTAGTACAACCGGTGCTTTATCAATCCAACCCCATGCAGATACATCAGCAATGGTATATGTATCACCCACTATAAAGTCACGACCTTCAAGGTGAGTATCAAGTACTTCGTAATGGCGCTGCGCTTCACGTAAATAACGATTAACCGCGTAATCAAGCCCTTCTGGCGCCATGTGTCTAAAGTGAACACTTTGCCCTGAATACGGACCTAAACCAGATGCGATAAACATTAACCACGACAGCATTTCAGCGCGGTCATCGCCCTTGCCTTCAAGCTTCCCATATTTTTCAGAAAGGTACATTAAAATAGCATTCGAATCGAACACACGCGTTTCACCATCAACAATTGCTGGCGCTTTAGCGTTTGGATTAATTGCTTTAAATTCAGGTGTATGTTGCTCACCTTTTAAAGTATCAAGAGGAACAAGTTCAAACGGTAAGCCTGTTTCTTCTAAAAAGAGCGCAACCTTCATTGGGTTAGGAGTATGGTGAAAATAAAATTTAATCATGTAAAGTTCCTCAATAATTGAGCAACGATTAAAGCACAACTTGAGCGGGTGTTCAAATTAAGTTTTAACTAAGTAAAATACACAGTTAAAACGTGATTTAATTGTGAGTATTTCGTGATACTTCATTCGTAAATATCATTTAGGCTGAATGCAATATCAGCCTTTGCGAGAAGTAACATGCCTTTTAAAGCAATATCCCGTCCATTTTTAATCTCACTTGTTGGGTTAATAATTTTTTGCTTTCAAAGCCAAGCTGCTGAGCAAGTAACTATTTCCAGTACAGCTAATCCGACTACCTTTTTAGAGCTTTACACATCGCAAGGTTGCAGTAGCTGCCCACCAGCAGAGCGCTGGATTTCAACGTTTACAGATGATGAAAAACTATGGACTGATTTAATCCCTATTAATTTTCATGTTACTTATTGGGATTATTTAGGATGGAAAGACCCGTTTGCCTCTGCTGTTTTTAGTAAAAGACAACGCACGTATAAGGCACTCGGTAAAAGTAGGATTGTAGCTACTCCAGGATTTATGGTTAACGGCAACGGGTGGCAAGGTTGGTTTTATAAACAAGCTATTCCCGTAGCTAAAGCCCGTTATTTAGGTAATTTAAAAGCGACTATAAACAACAGTAAAATTAATCTCGAATACGATACTGTTAATACCGAAGATAATACTAACCAAAACTTAATAGCCCATGTAGCTCTATTAGGCTTTGGCATAGAAACACAAATACACAGCGGCGAAAACGCAGGACACAAGTTAAAACACGACTTTGTTGTTATTGGCTACGAGCAAAGTGACATGCAGACCAAGCAGCAATTATCATTAACTGGCTTAACCCTGCCTCGCGCTAAAAAAATATCGCCAACAAAGCAAACCTTAGTGTTTTGGGTATCTAAAAAGGCGACCCTACCCCACTTCAAGTTGCAGCCAATTGGTTTTAAAAATTAAAGTTAATTGAATAAAATTACTAATTAACAACTCAGCACGCAATAAATCTCCCTGTATATCAACTATAGAAAAAGGCTTTCAATAATTTAAAAACTAATGAATTAGCATTGTTATTACAAAGAATTTATTCTTTTTCATTGTGTGTATCTGTATAAAACATAAATAACATTGTATTTACATCAACTTTTGTTTATAAAGTAAGTTGAATGGACTCTTGAAATAAGTAATTGACTTATAAGTATAAAAATCAAGCGCCTATCAATAAAAACTTCTGCAATTATCTATATGGACAAAAATTTATGCGAATTAACCAAAGCCACATTAAAACAATTGTAATCGCTGCAATTACAGCTTCCTCTTTAGCTGGGTGTGCTACAACATCATCAAAAGTAATAGAAACACCAACTGTTGCTAGCTATAACACAACCTACTCAGGTGCAAAAAGCAAACTAGTCGTAGGTCAGTTTGTAAACCGTTCGAGCTTTCAAAATGGTATATTTGCATCAGGCCAAGACCGTTTAGGTAGCCAAGCAAAAACAACACTAATGAGCCACTTACAACAAACAAATCGCTTTAGTGTGCTTGATCGCGACAATATGGCAGCCCTTGCGGAAGAGGCAAAGTTAACAGGTACAAAACAAGTTCTTAGCGGTGCTAAATTTGTTGTAACTGGTGATGTAACAGAGTTTGGCCGTAAAGCCATTGGCGATCGCCAGCTTTTTGGTTTATTGGGTAAAGGTAAATCGCAAATTGCTTATGCTAAAGTAACGCTTAATGTTGTTGATGTTACTACATCAGAAGTTATTTATTCAGTGCAAGGTGCTGGTGAATACAGCCTATCAGAACGTGAAGTTATTGGTTTTGGTAGCACAGCTTCATACGATGCCACATTAAATGGCAAAGTACTTGACCTAGCTATTCGCGAAGTCGTTAACAAGTTAGTTACTGGTCTTGAAGCTGGCCAATGGGGCAATAAATAATGAAAAAGCTAATTACCTTAGCATTTGTTTGTATAGCCCTAACGGGTTGTAACTCAACGAAAGAACCTATTTACTATTACGGTGACTATAGCACTGCCGTATACGCCTATTTAAAAGCAGATGACGTAACAGCCGAAGAGCAAATTAGTATGCTTGAGCAAATTATTGCCGATGCCGCAAACAAAAGTAAGAATGTTGCACCTGGCCTACATGCTCACCTAGGTATGCTGTACTTTGAAACGGGTAATCCTTCATTAGGCACTACTCACTTCGAAACTGAGAAATCACTTTTCCCAGAATCAGTTCATTACATCGACTTCCTTCTAAAATCTGCGAAAGGCGCTTAATATGCTTAATTTAAAATCATACACAGCGATCGCATTAGTCGCATTACTCGCTGGTTGTGTTTCACCTCCACCAGCACATGACTACACAGCATTTAAACAAGCAGACCCTCACTCAGTTATTATTTTACCTCCGCTAAATAATACACCTGAAGTAATTGCACCATACAGTGTGATGACTCAAATGGTCGCGCCTATAGCTGAGTCGGGTTTTTATGTTTTTCCTGTTGCTTTAGTTGATCAAACCTTTAAAGGTAATGGCCTCACTGTTGCAAGCGACGTACACCAAGTACCGGTGAATAAATTACATGAAATTTTTGGTGCAGACTCTGCGCTTTACATCACTATTGAAGAATACGGTACTAGCTATGTTGTAATTTCTAGCGAAACAGCTGTAACTGTGTCAGCCTCACTAGTTGATTTACGCACTGGCGAGCAATTATGGCAAGGTAAAGCAAGAGCCTCTTCAGCTGAACAACAAAGTAATGGCGGTGGTGGCCTTGTAGGTATGCTTGTTATTGCAGCAATCAATCAAATTGCTGAAACGGTAACCGATAAAGGCTTTGAAATCGCAGCAATGACTTCAACACGCTTACTTTCTTCAGATGTTTACAACGGCTTATTATATGGACCTCGTTCACCTAATTATGGCCAACCAGCACCAAGCGAAAAGAAAAAATAAACTTTATAATTACTAATCTATTCTAGAGTTTTAAAAGGCCGTACTACCAAGTATTAACCGGCCTTTTTTTTTGGACGCTCAATTAGTACCGGCTATGCGCAACAGCCGTACGACTATTAATTATCTCAAACCAACCACTTTAGCAGTCGTTCAATTTACTTATGTTTACAAATAATTATGATTTAACTAGATTTACTGATTATTTTTATTCACAATTCGTTCACTTTTATACATTAGTTATGCTCAGCGTCATGGCTAATCTTATATTTCAGTTTATTTATATGGCTTATCAAAGCTCAGATTAAGGAAGATGTAATGCGAAAGCTACTCTCTGTAATATTTTTATCAACGAGCTTCATTTCCGGTTGCGGTGGCGGGGGTGAAGACGCCCCAAACTCCGCTGTAACTGCTGTTAATGAAACATCAAAATCAATTAGTGCCACTTGGTTTTACGAGTACCCAAATAAATGCTTAGAAACATTTCAGTTTAATACAGATGGTAGTTTCGAAATCAATTCTAATCAGTCGAATGTAACCGGTAGCTACTCATTTGATGCATCTGTTGATAGCGGCGAACGTCACTCATTAACCCTAAGCTTTGAGCAACAAAATCAAGGGTATGACTGTGAAAGTTCTTTTGATTATATTGTTGGGGCTAACCTTGAGCTATTTGCTAGTTTTCCTAATGAACAACAAATGCAATGGTATGAATCAGGCACTGGCGGCAGTGCTATTTTTACACTTGATAGAGCAATAACGTTGTCTTTATCAAGCGCACCTACTGAAGCAAAAGCAGGCGAAGAAGTTACATTCAATGTAAATAAAGATGCTGAGTCAGACACCCCAGTCGAGTTATTATACGGACCCACTGGAATGACGGTATCAAGCAAAGGGGAAGTAAAATGGACCCCACTATTGCCTATGATAACGCAACAAAATACGGTTAAATTTGCTTTTACATCTGATAGAACCCTTGAGCCATTAGTTAGTGAAATAAATGTAACAATACCAAACTTTAAAGCACCTACAATGCGAAAGGATATTGAGCTCACCCATATATCTAACGGTATGCAAATTGGTAACTTCATTGGCGATGAAAATAACGAAATGTTGGTGCTTGATAAATTAGGTGGACTGTCTGTTATATCTCAAAAAAGCGATGGATTCGAATCAATTTACAGCTACCCATACTCTTTTGGCGGTAATCAGAATGAAATGCGCCTATCTGTATTTAAAGAAGATAATGGCGCAAACAATACCTTTGTAGGAACAAATAATAATATCTATCAAGTAAGTGGTTTTACACAGCCCCCTCGCAGTGTATTTTCGACAAGTAAAACTATCCACAATTTTATGGTAAAAAATATTGATAGTGATAGCGAACCTGAATTAATCGTAATTATTGGTGAAAGCTATAGCGCTAAAGAAGCTGTTGTTTACGACAATAATTTTCAAACAGAGCTTTTTAGCTTTTCTCTAGAGGGAGATTCTCCTATTGAAATAGCTGTTGCCAATATCGATAGCGACACATCATTAGAATTAATACTCTCAAACGGTGAAGTTTTTGATATCCAAAGTGCTAGCAGTCAATGGTTTAACGCTGACGGCTTTGGCCCAATTATGGCAACAGGTGACGTAAATAGCGATGGTATAGATGAGATCATTAGCACTGAAGGATGGAATTCGATAACAGTATGGAATGCTAATGATCGCTCTCAAATCCTAACTATTAATAATCAGGATAATTGTTCTGTAGCCACAGCAAATATAGATAACGACCCAGCCGATGAGATAATAATTGGCGACTGCCAATGGGGTCAAGTTCACGCCTACGATATTACTGATAATACCCATGCAGAGCTGTGGACACTGCCACTTATAGATCATGGCAGCGCTGCGATGGTTGTTGGCGATATTAATAATGATGGTAAAGAAGAAATTGTTTGGGGGACAGGCTTAAGCAGTTCAGGTAAAGATATACTAGTAGTCGCTGGTATTACTCCAAATCCCGAAATTTTATGGCATAACGGAAATAGAGAATCACCTTCACAATACGATTCCTATATTGCAGCTGGGTGGGCAAATATAAGCCCTGAAAAAGAGGCGGCAGTTTATATAATTCCTAGTACAAATAGTGGCTATATTCGCCCTCGATACTTAACTATGAATGAAGATGGTGAAGTTACACCTAATTATAATAGCTCATCAAATATTCTCGAAGCAGCCCTAGCAGCAATAGGTGATATAGATTCAGACAATTATGATGAATTATTTATATTTGGAACTCGCAATTACTCTCCTTCCCTAAACGTAATTGAATTAGAGTCTGATATTTCTAAATGGCAAGTAACGACAGAAGATGACTCTTCTAATTATAATGCTTTAGAGGTTACTGATATTAATAACGATGGCTATGACGATGCATTAATAGCCACATATGAAACACTTACCGTACACGACATTAGTAACAATAATATTCTAGCTACATGGACAGCTAGCAGTGCCATCACCTCAATTACTGCCACAACAAGTACTTTAGGGGAAAAATTAGTAATACTAAGTACTCGAGATAGCCTAACAACTCTTACCTTTGAGAATAATAAACTGAGCATGCGCTCCAGTTCAGTAAACTCAGAGGAATGTAAGAGTCTTTATGCACAACCTCAAACGGATAGTGTTTTATGTTTTTCTCCTGAATACTCATATCAGGGTAATTTAGTTACTTTTTCATTAGACTTAGAACTATTACTAAAAGCTCGAATTAATGGTGAAGTAACAGGCCTAATACAATTACCTTATTCTGATAATGTATTAATTACCACAAACTCAAGTGACAATAATTATTATTCACAATCAAGTCTTATCTCTGAAGTTAGTACAAAGACAGGTGACATTATATGGCAAGGCTACCCATTAGCGGGAGAAGTAATGGGTAACTCAATAAAATTTGGCAAAATAGGTAAAGATACAGTGCCACTAGTTTTTGGCACTAATGTTGGAATGTTTTTAACTCATTAATTTAAATTAAAGGGCTACTTGTGGTTTATTAAAAATAATAAACCACAAGTATGCGCGAGAAAGTAGAGATAATTTAGTTTTGACTAAATAAACATGAGGTTTAAAAACTAAATTTAATAGCAACAGAAAAAATAGTTTTTATAATAATACTAACTAAAAAAGCCACCATAAAAAACATAGCAAATGCTGAAACAGCCCCGCCACCGGTATACCCTGCTTTAGCTTTTTCCACCATCAATACATAAATTCCTAACCCTACGCTTACCTTAAACCATAGCCAGTAATCGTTGCTAAAAAGAGGAATTGCAGCAAAACCTATTATGGGCACTAATATTTTGCCCTCTTCGTTTTTGTGTAATAAATAAAAAGCCATAATCGCAATATAAAATAGAGCCGTTATATCAGGCATATAAATAACTTCCTTGTAAGAAAATAATAAAACCAATAAACGCGGCGATTATACCTATTACTGAGTCCCTATAAAATCTGATAATTGTGTTTACTTTTTAGCTGTGCAATATTAATTCACTAATAAGTACAAGGATTGCTAAACCTATTTACAGGTTTGGTATAAAAACTAAAAGGATGAATATGATTAAGCCATTTTACGCTAGCTGTTTGTTAGCCCTCTTGCTATTAACACCCAGCCTTGTAATAGCAAATCCGACAGCCTCGCAATATCAGGAAATTCTTAACGAGAGCCTAGTTGAAAACGAGCCCGGGGTATCGGTAATTATAAGCAAAAATGGCAAAGTACTTTTCAAAGGAACGCGCGGGCTTGCCAACCTTGAGCATAACATTGCACTTAATGAGCAAAGCGTTTTACGTTTAGGTTCTATTTCAAAACAATTTACTGCAGCTGCAATTATGATGTTGCAAGAGCAAGGTAAGCTAGCGGTTACCGATGATATTCATAAGTATGTTGCAAGCTTCCCCACCGAGGGCAACCTCGTCACAATCGAAAACTTATTAACCCACACCTCAGGCATAGCCAACTACACAGATGACGACGACTTATTCGATAAAGAAATACAAGTACCCATCAGCGTTGACGATACACTCAAGAGATTTGCCAAACACCCAATGGTGTTTGAACCCGGCGAAGCGATGGCTTATTCGAACACGGGCTATTCACTGCTAGGTAAAATAATTGAAGTGGCGAGTGGGCAATCTTACAAAGACTTTATTGAACAAAATATATTTAAAAAACTAGGGATGACTCAAAGCAGCTATGAAGGGCAAGAAATTGTTGCTCACCGCGCAGCTGGGTATGAGCAAACAGAGCAAGGCTTTATAAACACAAGTTATATTAATATGGACTGGCCTTATGCCGCAGGTGCGCTTATATCTACCCCAACCGACTTAAACATTTGGTTTAGCGCATTATCGTCTGGCAAGCTTATTAGTAAAGCAAGTTATGAGAAGATGGTTAGCCCTTTTAAACTCAATGACGGCAGCTTTTCATCCTATGGTTACGGATTAATTATTAAGCCTTTGAATGAATACACCGTAATTAAACACACTGGCGGAATAAATGGCTTTTTAGCACATGCACGCTATATTCCAGAGCAAAAGCTATATGTTGCAGTACTGGCTAATTCAAACCACATAAACCCTATTTTTATCAACGAAAAACTCACAGCCAAAGCACTGGGTATTGCGCTCCCCGAGTTTAAAAAAGCAGATGTAACAGCGCAGCAGTTAGCGCCCGTATTGGGTGATTACCGTATTGATAAAAACACCTTACGCAGCCTAATTTTTGAAAATGACGTTTTGTATTCTAAGCGCACCGGTGGCGATAAAACAAAACTAATTACCATGTCTAAAAATAGCTTTTACTATCCTAATTCAAACAATTACTTAGTAATAGAAAAAGACAGCCAAGGCCAATTAGTAATGAAGTATTTTAGTGGATTATCAACAACGCCCACTGAGGCGATTAAAATTTAGCGACAAGTTTGAGCGAGGCACAAAATGCTTCGCTCTTGCTAAATAGCTCTCTCTAAAGCTACTTTGATTTATTAAGCATCGCTTTTAAATCGGCAAATGGAGAATGCGTTGCAGCCTCAACTTTTCGCTCTGTAGTCGACCCGCCATACATAATATGTTCGTGGTATTTATTGTGCTCATTGTCGTGGCAATAAATACACAATAACTCCCAGTTACTGCCATCCTCTGGATTATTACTGTGGTTATGATCTATATGATGCACCGTTAACTCACGTAAATTAGAGTACTCAAACTCACGGGCACAACGCCCACATACCCAAGGGTACAATCTTAAGGCTTTAATTCGGTAACCTTCCTCTTGCTTCACATAAGCCTGAGGTACTGCGTTATTCTTACTCATAGTATTCCTGGTAAATTTACTATTTTGGTGATCAATACTAAAAAAACTTAATTACTGACAAATCACCAAAAGACGTATCTATATGCCGGCCTGTTTGCTCCCACGCGCGAAGTACGACCATAAGTTTTTTATTGTCGGAAGTCCAAGAAATTCCACCGCCGTATGCTTCAACTTTTTCACCGCCAGAATCTTTTAACCCCAGCCCAGGGTCTGTATTTCGAATATTTCCCTTACCTACTTTGTATTCAGCAAATACGTGAACATTATGCGGTAACGAAAATGATAAAAGAGAGCCAATACTCGCTCCATACGAATTAGAAATTAACTTAGTGACCTGTGGTGCAGACGAATTTAAAAAATCAGCCTGAAATACAATATTATCTTTATTCTCAAGGGATACATGCTTGAAAGACCACGCGCCAACAACACTTAACGACAAATCAAATTTGTTACTTAGCTTTGGCCTATTAAGAAAAAAATGCTCAAACAAAGACTCTTTATTGTTGAAGGTATAAAAATTGTGTTGGCCAGATAGCTCAAACTTGGTTGAACGTGTATTTTGCGAGAAAATTTGATCCGTTTGATTGCCGCTTAAATTGCTAGCCGTGCTTTGCAGTCCTTCAAGCGTTTGATAGTTAAAAGTGATTTTAGAATTTTTAAACTTTCTATATGAAAGCAGTATATCTTGTGTTTTTGTTTCAACATCATCTTCAAAAATATCGGCAGAGTAGCCAATTTCAATGTCGTTAATATCAAAAAACACACCCACACGTTGGTTGTTTATGGGCTTTAACGAAAACAGTGTTTTTTGATTATTCCCAGCCAAGTCATCGTATATTAATGCGTGGCTAGTGTTAGGGTTTGAAATAGTTGTTCGTACCGACTTCAAGTCAAAGTCGAAAGCCAATACAGCACCAGATTGAAATGCCGCTAAAACGGCAAAGCTCACAATAGCCAAGTAATTGCGAATCATTAAAAACACTCAAAAATTAATTTGTATTAGAGTAGCGTTTTTTTCACCTTAAATTATCACAAAAGGTTAACAATTGATGAAAACTTTAAATAATGCGCTTTATGCCATTTTTTGGGGTGCTTTCAAGGTCAAACTCACTTACATGCTTAATTAGCTCCGGAAAGAACGCTAAAAACACGGCTTCTAATTCATCGTAGTTACGCGCTATATCCTCAGCTGCCCCCGCAAAGTTATTAGTAAAACGAATGCGGTTAGCAATATTATCAAGTGCTACTCCTATTCCCTCAATGGTTTCGTACTCTTTAAACCAATCGTTTTTGGTCATACTTGTTACAACATGCTGCATTCGCGCTGGCATAACAGGTATACGGTTATTTAAAAGCTGATAGCTGGTGTACTTAAAATCACTTAAAGGTTGCTTGCTAAATCGTTGCCAATGCACAATTAAAAAGTGATCAAACACCACATCAATAGCCACACCAGCAAAGCGTTTACGCTCGGGTGAAAAGTATTGTTTAGCGTGTTTAACTGCGCGGTGAGAGTCGGTAAATTTATCAACTAAATAATGGTTATCGAGGCCATTTTTAACTGTGTTTGGTAAGTGCTTTACATGTCTTTTTCCACCAAAGTCACCCAACAGGTTCCCAAAGTGAGAATCGGCTGTGGGCTTCGCTAAATAAAGATGAGCTAAATAATTCAAAGTGTTCTCTGATTGGCTAATACAAATAAATAATAACGCAAATTTAAACCAAACTCACATTCGTGTTTAAACCAGTACTTATGGTTTTGCTTACCAGTTTTTACTCAAACAGACTGCAAAGTATTGTATAAACATCGCAACTATAAAACGTCTATATAAAAAGCCGCTATATCAGCTATGGCGGCTTTTAAATGCTTAAGCTTTGTTGTTAGTTTAGTTACTCGACTTTACCCAATTTCCATTATCATTTTTGCTATAACTATTTTTAACCGCCGACCAAGCTACTTTGTGCGCAGTGGTTTCGCGGTCATCATCATTTTTTCTATCGCTAGGATCCTTATAGGTATCCCACGCACTATTAAACGCCTCTTGATATATCTCTTGAGCATGTTTAGGTAAGTTACTTTTTACCGACTCAGGTAATTCATCACGATTTTTATATGGCATAACTTTCTCCTTATATTTACCCAATTACGCCACAAGCAACACGTTTGCCACCGCCACCTAATGGCTTTGGCTTATCTGCATAGTTATCACTTCCTTCGTGAATCATTACTGCGTGTTGTTTAAGTTTTTCAAGCGTGAGCCTTGGTGCTAAAACAGGCGATTGAGCTTGGCCACTTTCATTTACATACAACGCCGGTAAATCGCCTAAATGACCATCCCTCCAAGGAGCATCATGATGCTCGCTAGCTTTTGGATCGAAATGCCCACCAGCGGCGCCCCCCGGCACAACTTTCTCGCCTTTTTTCTTGGGTTCACAACTAGCAAATTGGTGAACATGAAAACCATGCAGCCCCGGTGTTAAACCTTTTAAACTTGGTGTAAAAACAACGCCGTTATCATTTTCTGTTAGTGTAATAGTACCTAGTGATTGCCCTTGGCCTGACTTAGTTACTTGGTGCATTTGAACTTTTACATTAGCCAGTGCGCTATTTTGTAGTAACACACCGGTAAGTAGTATCGCAAAAGTTGGTTTTAAAACGCGGGTTAAAGATCTTTTAGCGTTTGAATCAAACTGCAAACAATTCATTATCATCTCCTCGTTTAGTATCAAATTAATAAAACAATAACGCTAAATTAAGCGACTATTAAACAAGTAGTTTCAATGTATATACCAGCCCTGCGCGTAAACATGAATTTATGTATGATTTATTTTTAATTTATTGATTAAAAAGTAAATTTATAATTTTTAATAATTTTAAATAAATAGCTAATTAATTAAAAAACTGACTTTCACCCAAAAGTTAAGCAAAAACCAAGGCATATTTACAAACAGAATGGCAACTTTACAAAGCTCATAAAAGAAGATTACCAACGATCCAGTCCAAAAAGACAAGCCAAGTTAAAAGGCAGCTATTAAAAAGGCCGTTATTATATAGGCGGTAGTCTCGAGAGTTGGTGTTGTTAGGGGGGGCCTTACGACATGTAATAAAAAGCGCCTATCTAAATAAGTCTTTTCTAAAATCAAAGCATGTTTAAAACCAATTTACTTATATATGGAGTTTATTTAATGACAAAAAATTACGTTAATATTTATGATTGCTCCGCCGTTAAAAACGAAAAAAAAGGTGAAACTAAGTTTCACCTTTTTAATTAATTTTGAAACTAATTAGTTAGCGTTAAGCCGTAGAAACGTTACTTGCGCCTGCATTGTTAAGTATTTCTTCAATAGCGTTTTTGTTGTCACTATCGTACTTAACACCAATTAATATAGAGCCCTTTTCAATGGCATCTTCATAATACTTAATTTCGTGCTCAGGAATAAACGCACCAATTGCAGCACCTAAAGTACCACCTACTGCGGCGCCTGCGCCACCAGCAGCAAATGCTGCGACTAATGGTCCGGCAACTAATAAGCCCGTACCACCTGTTGCTACAGTACCTACTGCAGTAAAACCGCCAATAATTGCAGCAAGAATACCACCTGAAGCCGCGCCTACAAGGCCGCCTTCAGCCGCTTTTGTACCTTCGTCTACAGCAAAATCTTCCTTTGCGTATGAGTCGTTGGCTACAATGCTTATGTCAGCTTCATTAATACCTAAAGCTTCTAATCTATAAATTGCGAGTGTTGCTTGTGATGCACTTTCGAATAACCCAGTAATAACGGTACTCATAATAACTCCTTTATTTATTTAAGAAAATACACTTACTACCAAGCAAAACTTAAACCAAGTAAATTATTATCTAAAATCAATAAGATAAAACAAAAATAGGTATTAACACTCTCATTATTAAAGTAAAAATTGCCAAATATTGTAAAAAACTCCTACCCACATAAACAAACTTAATAACAAGCGATAGCAGTTTTAATATAAATATATTTACAAAAGGAAAATTTATTACTCAGACCATGTAATTTCGGCTAATTGATTGGTCGCTGTTTGGTGAATAATCAGCCCATTATTCCCCATGCGCATATGCCTAATTAAACCGGAGTAAACCCCTTCTTTACTCGGAATTTGCCAGCTCTGCATAGTTTCGGTATTAAGGTCGAACCTTACCAAGGTTTCAGGACGCTTGGCTGACTCGTTAAACCAAATGGCGTTATCGGCATATTCAATTGCATACGGATGACTGTTTTCACCACTGGGATTATCCCACTGCGTTATTTTACCGTTTTTGGGGTTATAGCGGCCAAGTTTACCCATACCAGAGTTAACATAAAAAACTATATCGTCAGGCGTAATGGCTAATCGCCTAGTATGCGTTTTAGCGCCTGGGAGTTTAATCTCACTAAGCTCCATGGTACTTTTATCAACTTTAACCAAACAGTTACTACCATTACACGACACCCACGGCGTGCCTTTTGAATCAAGCTTAATACCATATGGCCGTGAGCCTTTAGTGGGTAAAGTAGCTAATTGAATATCGCCAGTTGTAGGGTCTAGCTTGCCAATCATATTGCTATGCTGGAGGGTAAACCAAAATATTCCGGCTTCATCAAATACACCAGTATGCGGGTCGCGGGCATTTTTATTTGGCATTTTATACACTTTAAATTTTTCGGTTTTTAAGTCTAAATATCCAACCGTGCCATTTTTATTGCCTAAAAACCAAGGGGTTTGATTTTTATCAAGCGACACACTGTGCGCATAGGTGCCACTTGGCAGTGTATACTCTTTCATATCGCCGGTTTGAGGGTCTAACCTGCCTAAAATATTACCCCACTGGCCAACCCACCAAATAATGCCATTTTTACCTTGCACCGGATCGCGAGCGCGCTGCCCAAGCGTTGGCACTTGCCAGTACTTAAAGCTAAGCTTTAAATCGCCGGTAACAACCTTAGACTCGCGCTTAGTGTTAACAGGATAATGCTCAGCTAAATAAGCACTTATATCTTTATTAAGCGCGGTATCTGCGTCCGTATCAACCATATAGCTTATTAATGTTTGCCAGTCCTGCTGGCTATAACCCGCGCTGCGCTCAAGATTAGTTAAGCTATGGCAACTAGCACAAAGCTGCTCAACTAGCGGCCCCTTATCGTTGCTCAGCACTGGTAGCGGCACTGCCAAAGTGCCCGACACTGCCATTACCAAAACGTATTTATTAAATAAAAATCGATTTTTACTCATAACGCCCTCCCTTGTTTTTTAATATTAAAGCATAGGGTGGAAGTGTTTACTATCTGTACAGCAATGAGTGCGATAAGCCGCCTAGAAGGTAAGTTAAATTGCAGAGTTAATATCTAAAAAGAAGATTTTGAGCAGAGTTGCGCACGCTCTACAGTGGTTATTTAGCTTGTGTGTAAATGTGGTGAAAGTGTGATGTGAGTATGGTTTTAAACGACTAATTTGCATAAAACAAGAACGCCCTGATTTAAAAACGCCTCAGCCTATCGGTACGTAAATTGCTGTTATTAATATTCTTACTTAAAGAGTTATACATAAATAACGCTGCCGTTATTTATAAAAAGGAGAACATTATGAGTAATAAACAACTAATTACGACAATAGGTATAGGTCTCGCCGCTGCATCAGCAGGTATGTTAACAAGGAAAACTTTACAAAAATCGTGGGAAAAGGTTACCAACGAACCAGCCCCAAAAGATAGACCAAGCGAAGAAACAGATCTTAAAGAGGCCGTTACATGGGCAGTAGTCTCAGGTATTGGTGCGGGTGTTGCAAGAATGGCCGTACGCTACGTACTAGACAAGCGCCGCTCCAAATAAACCTACCCAATTAATACCTCTTATAAGTATTAAGCGTAATGTGGTGAGGCGCTAAAGGCGCCTTACGACAACCACTCCCCAATTGTCGCAAGCAACTTGGCAAAAGCCTAGGTTAAGGTTACTTAACTATTGAGCTAAAAAATATATTAATACCCAAATCGGGGTTCTGTGATGAAACTTAAAAAGTCCGATGACGCGGCTGCGCAACTTATCCGACCTACATAGGTTGAAAAACTGGAGGTGCCTTGCAACATGACCCTTTATCTTAAGCAGATACACTCTATTAGATATTAACTCCCTTTCAAAGTTGTTGCCTGCCTACAAGCTTGCGTATAATGCACGCATTCCGGCTGCATTTTTTTAGCCGCTAACTTGGATTTTAATAATGAAAAAACTCTCTGCAGTGCAAATAAAACAGCAAGCGCTTGTACTCAATACTGCTGAAAAATTAGAAGAGCAAGGCCGCGCTGAGCTCCCTGGTATGTTGCAATGCTGGTTTGATGTGGGATATCACTTATTTCCAAGTTCACTACTGCTGTGTTTTCAGTTTGAAAACGAGCAAGCCTTAGCAGCCGCAGAGCCAGATTTATTAAAATGGCAAAAACGCTTAAGCGGCGCAATGCTTAAAAAAGGCGTGATTTTAAAAGATATGCGTAAACATTTAGTGTTTACCTTAAAAGGGCCAGATGATTAATAGAGGGTTTTAAAGGACTATAAAGCCTTTCGCTCGTATCGTCGAAGCGCATAAAACCATAATGAAAAGCCGTTGCATTGCTGTAACGGCTTTTTACTTTTATTAGAACTTAAAGTAGAACCTATAAAGATCAATTTTTGACTCAGGGATTTTTATTAGCCGATGATACTAATTGGCCGTTAAACAATACTAATGCACGGCAAAAGCAAATTTCAGTCGATTCAACGTTAATCGGTTGCCCTAAGTTAGTAATAATAGGATAGTAAATTACACATAAAAAATAGCCTTATCTTAGGAGTATTATGATCAAAGTATTATTAGCGACCAGCTTAATTGCCTCTTCATTCGCTGCTTTAAGTAATCCTTTAACTGTTGAAGAACAGCGTATCAACAAAGCCCAATCGGCAATGCCAAATGTTTTAAATGCATTTACCTCACAAGTATCAAGTTTTGAGCAACAATTTAAAGAATTAAACGACTTTAAAAGTGCAAAAGCATTAGTACAAAACTTTAGCTTTGAACTGTGGGAAAACGCCAAGCAACGCATAATAAAAACCAGTAACTACGACGACCGAGAGCTCTACTGGGCACGCCTGCTTTCAAGTAAAGTAATACGCACAACATCACCTAAATTCTCAATTACGCAGGCTCAACTAAATACTTTACTAACCCTACTTGAGGAAGGCAGCAGAGGCCGTACCGACCTTGCTTTTTCATCAGGCAGCACTAAAAAAATATTACTAACGGGCTTTGACCCATTTTTACTCGATAAAAACATAAACCAAAGTAACCCTTCCGGTGTTGCAGCGTTATTACTCGACGGCCAAGTTATTAATTACAACGGCGTGAGCGCAGAAATAAACACCGTTATGGTGCCTGTACGCTACGAAGACTTTGATCAAGGTATAATAGAGTCGCTACTTGCCCCCTACTACGCACTTAATAATGTAGACATGGTAGTAACCGTAAGTATGGGCAGAACAGAATTTGATTTAGAGCGTTTCCCAGGTAAACGCCGCAGTGTAACCGCCCCCGATAATGCCAATATTGTGTATGGTGGAACGCAAACAAGCCCAGTAATACCAAAGCTTAATGGCCGACCACTTCCGGGCAACGAGTTTGTAAAATTTAGCTTGCCTGTAAATTACATGCAACAAGCCAAAGGCCCTTATAAGGTTATCGACAATCACGAAGTCACCACGCTTGAAAAAACCTATAAAGCGGGTTCGTATGGCGAACTTAAAAATAGTATTGCGGTAAATGGCGGCGGCGGTGGTTACCTGTCTAACGAAATATCGTACCGAAGTATTCGCCTGCGAGATGCGCTTAATTCAAGTATACCTACAGGACATATTCATACCCCACGGATAAAACAATTCGAACCTGAAACAGAAGCTAAAATAGTAAAACAAATAAAGGCAATGCTAGAGCAAAGCTTAGTAGCGCTATAGTTTATAACAACCAATTTAAGCGCGTAATAAAGGGCAATAATATTGCCCTTTATTCTCATGCACTCTCCCACGGTTAATCACATGGTAAATGCATTCTTAAACTTTATTCACCGTGGTCTCGACAGAGTAATTAACTCGATGAGCAATAAACTAAAAAGCTAGGTATTTGATGTCTAGTCAAAATTTAGTGCCTTTGGTTTCAATAAAGCCTTGGATAAGGTTTTTATTAATAGAAGCTTGATTCAACTTCTTTTAGAGCTTCTTCGTCTGACAATTTTGAAGCCTCACAACGAACATAACCTTTTACCCTCGAAATTATATACTTTGCGGCTCCAGCAGTTTCAACATGCTCAAACTCATCTTCTGCTGATTTGATTACGTCATAATTGCCAGCACATAACTCTTTAGCTCTACGGTTAAACGTTTCATTGGCTGCATCAAAGTTAGTCCATGGTGAAAAATTTGTTTGAGCAGTAATTTTATAGACACCATCAGCAATAATACGGTCTTTGAAGCCCCCACCTAATGAGCTTTCACCGTCTTCATTTATATTGTGATAACTAGAGCACCCTGCAAATATGAATAAACTTAAAACAGTCAGTATTTTTTTCATTATTAAAACCTATTTTTATTAATATAATTATTTAAACTTCTGCATTTTAGGGGAAGTTAAATGAAAAAAATACTATGACTTTTACCAGCCCTCATATATCTGTCTAATTGCGATGTTCAGCAAAGCTGAACATGAAATAAAAAATATGTTCTCGCGCCTTATTTCACGGTTCATAACTTGGTAAAACGCATTTTCATACTCTTTTCGCAACGCCTAGAGATAGTAATTGACCTAATGAGCAACAAACTATAAATCTAGACCTTTAATATGTAGTCAAAATTTGGCGCCTTTGGTTCCAATAGAAAGTCGACTTGCTGCACAAATATTATAGGGCTTTGGGGATCTGCATGAAGCTAAATCCTTTTACCATACTATAGAAATAATTAACCCCTCGCAGGGCGCTGAGCTTACGGGTAGCGGGAGGGGTGTTGTTACGGGTAATTATAGGGCTTAAAAGTTTAACTTCAAGATATTTGTAGCTTGGCTGATATTGGCACTAAACGATGACTGAGCCGCAAACCAATAGCCTTAATTAAACATCAATGATGCTCAATTAAAACGCTTAAACTCATATGGCGTTCTTTATTCAAGCCATGGTGTATATTCACATCAATCGACGTTATTACTAGGTGCATAGTCATATTTAAATTGAGTTAAATAATAAGAACACTTGGTTTTTGAATAAAAATATCAAGAAAACACAGCTGCCTGCTTGACTGGAACTTTCTAATGGGTGATCCCTCTGGTTTTTCTATAACCTAAAGTCATTATTCAAAAAATAATGTAGATAAAAACATTAAAAGTACGCAAAGCATAAAAATTACAAAATACACTTTAAATAGTATCGAGGCTTGAGCTGGCACCTTATTTCTATCACTTAATAAATTATAACATTTTGCATACCAATCAAATAAAAATACACTGCCATAATGAAGTAAACCATGGAGCACCATAAAAATATTTAGGGAATAATAGCGGTTTCCTGACTCTAAAATATCTTCAACTGTTCTGAGCTTTTTCTCTTTTAAATAAAAGGTTAAAGGTAAAATAATGATAAAAATGACACCTAGGCCAACACCGAAAAATATCAAATCCATTATTTAATCAACAAAGAAGAAAAACAGTCAATCTAAACCCAAATATGCAATAATGCATGCTAATAAAAACATAGAGCTAAATATTATAAATAAAATATAATAAAGCTTAAACCACACCTGTAAATTTTTCGGGACCTCTTTTCTTTTTTCTATTACTTTATAACGTCTTGCATACCAGTCGAATAGAAATATAGAACCATAGTGTAATGCTCCGCTACCAGCAGTTATGATATTTAATGAATAAAAACGGTTTCCATCATCTAGAGCATCCTCTATCAGACGTGTTTTTTTATCTTTTATAGCTATTAATATTGGTAATATTAAAAAAAAGAAAAGACCCGCAGATGTAAGAAATAGAGTTAAGAACCACAATTTAATAGGCTCCATTACTGTTCAACAACCTCATATATTAACTCGCCAGCAACCCCTCCAGCATGGCCTCCACCAAAACCTCCAAGTACACCACCTGTTCCACCCGCTACGATACCACACCACAAAAGGCTCGTTCCTCCGGATGGTAAACCAAAAACTACACTACATAATGTATAGGACCCAAGATAGCCTAACGCTGCACCTCCTAAAACTGCACCTCCAGCTTTGCCTGTCTCAACATACTTAGCCTTAGTACAAGCTTGCTCATTTCCTTCTGTGCATGCTTTTACAATATTTGCACTTGCCTCGACACCTGTCAGCGCAATCCCAACATACCCAACTCTTTTCAGGTTTTTGGCCATATTGGCTACTGTTTTATAGTTTTGGGCAAATTCAGGAATACTTTTAGCCATCCCACCTTGTTGTTGCCAATGATGTATCATGCTTTTAGAGCTTAATCCTAAATTTCGCCTTATATCACCCGCCACTAAACTTCCGCCTAAGGCTGGCTGAGCAAAGCGGCTTAGGGCTGTATCTAAACGAGTAAAAAGAAGTTTGCGCCTATGGAAAAACTGTTGGTTATTTAAATTGCCATGCGCATTGTATTGATTAACATATGTCTTTTCTAACTCCTTTAAAATCGCTTTAACTTGCCCAACGTGTGAATTCCAAGAGTTGTTAGCAACACCTAAATACAACCCATTATACTTAGCGACATTACTAAGCAGCTCATAACGCTTAGAAAGTATTTCTTTTTCATGCTCATCGAGCTCTCTTAGCTTTTTATCTACTTCAAGAGCTGAAGCCTGAAATTGCTGTTCTAGCTCAGTGCACTCCATTGTATTGATTGGCGATATCAACACGATCTGCCCTGGCTTTGCATAGCCATCAACAATATGTGAGTTTACAAATTTAAAGTGTTTAAATGTCTTTTCAGAAGGGGTGTTATAAAGTGCGATTATTAAAGCATCTATACTCATTCGCTTTTCTACAATATGAATCGCGTAGTCGTTTGGTACTAAGAATTGATCAGTCATATTCGCTCCTTGCGTTATTAATTACTCTAAAAAGCATACTACATCATGTAGTTTTTTTACATATCTCAATGCTTACATATATTAAAAAATGAATCAATAAAACACCCTAGGATAATTAGAAATACAATCTATAAAAATTATATTAATTTGTACAAAGGAGATGAGAGCTGTTCACGTCATTAAACAATACGAATGCACTTCAATATTAAAGCAAAGGCTTGCTTGATCAATGCAGTAAAAAAAACATCTAAAATCGTCATCACTCAAGAAGGTATTTTCACACCCTATTCCAATGTTCATCGCATGATAAAACCTATAAAGCCGGTTCGTACGGCGAGCTTAAAAATAGTATTGCGGTTAATGGCGGCGGCGGTGGTTACCTATCTAACGAAATATCGTACCGAAGTATTCGCCTGCGCGATGCGCTTAATTCAAGTATACCTACAGGGCATATTCATACTCCACGAATACAACAATTCGAACCTGAAACAGAAGCTAAAATAGTAAAGCAAATAAAGGCAATGCTAGAGCAAAGCTTAGTCGCACTATAGTTTATAACTACCAATTTAAGGGCGTAAAAAAGGGCAATAACATTGCCCTTTTATAACCCGCATTAAGCAAAGTGTTCAATACATCAAAATCCAAGATCATTTAGTCTATTAAAATAGATACAGTATTTTAATCTATTAACTTCTATAGCTCACACAACGACATTTCATGTTTTGGTTTTGCTATTTTTTTACTTGTTAGTGTTTTTCCTGTTTCTGTATCAAGGGTTATAACATCCCAATTTTGGTTTTTATTGGTTGTTATTAATACTTTTAAGTTCCCCTTACACAGCTTTGGTGGAATGTTTATTTCAGTCCAAGATAATTCAATATCCCATGTACCATCCAGCCTATAGCAACTGCCTGTATTCATAGAGCTAAGCTTTGCCCACCCGCGTGGATGGCAAGCAATTAAATAAGGTTTTACAGCTACCACTGTAGACTTAGGCTTAACTTTAAAGTCTGTTGAGGTTAGACCATTCTCTTCAATTTGAAGAGCATCTCCTGCTGAACTAATAACATAAAAGTTATTATTAGCTTTGAAAAATTGTGACGCATAACCTCTTGTTAAAGACCAGTATTTTATTGGTTCCTTGTTATAGGGAATAAAACTCACATATGATGCATTACTACCATTTATTATTTTATAACCTCCGAGTAACCAGCCATTATTTGAGTCAAAAACAGTAGATACGCTATCAAGTTCAATAGATACTTCATTACCGTTAGGTAGCAAGTACATACTTGCAGCAAGCAGGTTATTACTAAATAAAAAAAAAGCACTCATCGTCACTGATAAAATGCAGATACTTTTATTAATTTGATTTATAACGTTCATGATATTTATATACCGTAAATGAAGTGCCTCGTTTAAAAGCACCTATGGTGAATAAGCGATCTCTATCGTTAGGTTTTAAATGAATACACCCATGTGAAGGTACCAATCGAACAGTCGAACCGGTTGTTTTTTCGGCTTCGTTCTCTGGCGTAGTGTGAAACATTTGCCCTGATAGACGCTCTTTTCCATCAAGTATTTTATTCCCATTAATATCTTTAAACCAACGAATAGCAGTAGGCCCGAAATCATTGAACACCCACTTGTCAGGTACCACCTCTTCTCCATACAATTCTTTATGCATTTCCATAATCGCACTACGTACAGGTAGTTTATATAACTGATTTAGACTTCCCCACTTACCACTTGGTAAGGCATACCAAATATCTCCTTTTGCAGGCATATCTTTCAACTTAGTACCCCAAGTTAGTTTTGATGTAGGCCAAGTAGGTGTTCTATAAGCTTCTGTTTTGTCTATTATATAATGACCTGCCGTAGTCGGCTCTTCGGCCATATTGGGATCATTACCAATTTGTGGAGGGCCTCCCATCGCTTCAAATTGAGCGAATTTCAAACCATTTTGCTTTATAACCAAAAGGTCCTGACCTGGATAAAAATGAACTTCCATATGAACTTAAACTCCATTTACTTATAATTTTATTTTCCTGAGACCTAAATAGAGGTATTTACATTAGGTCAGACAGCTAATTTTTTATACAACATTACTGTACCTAATAACCTAGTACACGTAAATAACTCATAAAAAAAGCCTATGCCACATCTAGTATCTTTTATCCTAGGAAAATAATCTTATGCTTGGATTCGTCAGAAAATCAACAGGGGGGTGCCCCCTTTGGTTTCCTTATAGTTTATAACTACCAATTTAAGCGCATAAAAAAGGGCAATAACATTGCCTTTTATTTTCTCACGCACTCTCCCACGGTTAATCACATGGTAAACACATTCTTAAACTCTATTCGTCGTGGTCTAGACAGAGTAATTGACTCGATGAGCAATAAACTAAAAAGCTAGATATTTGATGTGTAATAAAAATTTAGTGCCTTTGGTTTTACAGTTAACTGAGGGCTTAATTAGCTCTTAATTTATTTAATGCTATTCCAGATAGGTAACTCTTGCCAATTATCTGGAAAGCCCATTTCTGTTACGTCTACATTATAAGTATCAATTAAACTAGCTAACTTTTGCTTCAAATGATTGTTAGGGCTAATTAATCCATAAAGTAAGCACACATAAATAGTATCGAATTAACTTTAAAAAAGAGCTTTGCAGGAGCACTGTATTATCTCAAGCTTTAGCTATAAGTAATTGCGACTGTAACTGTGAATTTAGATAAATAATTATCGGTTTAAATAATAATTATAAATTTAAATGTTTTTATTTAGATAAAGAAATACAGGTACCAATGACAAACTTAATTCAAATAGTTTCATTCTTTATACGAGAGCTACATTCAACAATAAAAAAAGGTGAGCTATAAAAGCTCACCTTCTTTGTTCATTCGCAAACTTATTTATACGCATTCGCAAACTTATTTATCATGAACATCTTGATCAGAGTTGTTATAGATTGGGAAAATGCAGCTTTTCAAGCCGCATTTTTCGTTATAGAGTTTTTAGTTATAGATTGGGAATTTTTGTAGGATTTAATCATTCCCAATCTAAGCGTGATTATTATAGTTTGGGAATAACGGTCAATCATAACTACTCATTATCTATATTTTGGTTTTCTCAAATGCCAACCACTACCTACGGGACACCTATAAGCTTCGAGTTCTCGATTGGAGCGCTCATAGAAGTCATCAGCAGAGCTTTCCGCTTCGATAGAACTACCGAAAATTCGCTTTTTTATACCATCACCAGAGACACAATTTTTACAAGTTGTACTGCCGGACTGAGCTATTCGTGTTTGGGCATGATGGTCATCAGATCCAAATTTCAACATTTGGTAGTTAGAATCAATATCAGCTTCTATTTGCCCAATGTGTTTTTTAAATAAATTTTCAGAAAAATTATGCATACGTATACTCCTTGACTGGCCATATTGACCGTAAAGTTTTTACATGGCGGACGGCTAGCGTCAAAGTAAGAGCATCAGGCTCTAGTACACCAAGTTTAGTTATTTAGATTGAAGATAATTAATAAGTTATGGGTTGCGCATTAAGTTACGTCTAGTTCTTACGGCCTTTTCAGAGTCAATTTCATGACCTAACTCAGTTCGCTGACACATAAGAAGCCACCATTCAGCAGCAATAATGCTTCTTTTTATATCTTGAACAGAAGAGTCTTTCTTAGCGTGTCGTCGAACAGCCTTATAACACTCACTGGCAATAGCTCGCACATCCTCATTGGGATCTGATTTTTTAGTGAAGTTGACTGTTTTATGGACTTGTCCATTTAAGTCTAAACCTAATTCAGAAAGGGCTTTTAAGTAACCTTGCCTCCAAACTGAAGATTGCTCTGTTACTTGGCTCGTTTCATATTTACCACCTTTCACTTTTTCACCCCTACGAAGACGCAGTCGGCTTAGGAAAAATTCGGCTAATTGTTGCGAGAATTGCAAATAAGAGTCTTTTTGAACTTGCTCATGTTTAGCTCTTGTAAGGCTTCTGTTCTCATTTAATTTTTTTGTACAGTGCTCTGCTGCTAACTGTTTCAAAGAGTCGTACCATTTGCTAAAACCTTTACGCTCAAATGAATAGTCAAACTTTGCAAGAGCCTCATCAGAGAAAGGTTCGGTAGACGAGCGCATTAACAGAAGACGATGTCGTAAAGCTTTATCTGGTGCAGTACGATCTAAAAAACTAAGTAGCCTATCAAGCTTTTGATGGTATGTTTCTAGATGTTCTTTATTCTCTTCTTTTACGATTTCTCCACGTATTATCCCAATGCTTTTATCTATATAGGGCACCATCTTTTCCCGTTCTAGCCTGTCAATGCCAGTAACAGCCCAATCAGGTATTAAAACTTTAGGAAAATCCTTCGAGTCAATCAAGTCGGTAAAAAGCTCATTCCACCAAGTGGCACATTCTGGGTATAAATCTTCAGCTCTACGTCTATTGAAAGGAATTGAACAAGATAAAATTCGTAGTTTACTTTGATAGTCTAACTCTTCTAGAGCGACTAAAAATACTTTTTTCCATGAGGTGAAATGCTTGCCATAACCCCATAAATCAACGCTATCCTTTAATTCGCCTCGAAGATTACTAGGCTTTGATTCTAATAACTTTCGTAAATCCTCTTTTATAGAAAATTCAATCCAAACCGATATCTGTAGCGGTTTCAATTTTAAACAAAGCTCATGATGAGCATTATCTTGACGCTGATATAAATCGTTAATATTTGAGCAGTTGTGGTTATAGTGCCTCTCAAAGTTTCGATAAGTAAACGTTCTAAAGTATCTGTCTAGGTCTCGAGCCCACTGTTCATGCTCTTCGGATGGAACAACATCTAAATTAGTATTTATATATAATAACTCTTGAAACTCTAGCTTCGTATTCTCAAGCCATTCATAATTTAAAGCTTGAATTTCATCACCATCTATAAGTTCAAGTGATATTGAATCATCAAGATTAGAGAAGGACTTATTGTAAAAGTATAAAAAATCGAACCACTTATAATTAAATCTACCAGCTTGAGAGTCGTAAGTTATCCATGACCTTATAAAATCTAAACCACGAATTATATTAGCTGAAGTATTAGTTACTGCTTCACTTTGAGGCCCTTGTGCGATGTTTGAAGTCGTTATATAAGTCATAGCATTATATAAGTAACTGCTATCTAGTAACCTTAAATTATTTGATATTTCATCAAAGAAACTCCAAAGAAGAAAAGCTCTATCTCTATTATTTAACAAACATAATGAAGTATCATCAAAAAATGCTTTAGTGAGGCAGTAATCCTTTCCATACAGCCATGATGAAAACATTATGTAGCTTCCACATTTATCCAAACCGTCATTAAATAATCCAAACAGTGCGTTAGGATAATAAATGTCAGCTACGTCCTTTAAAAAAGCAATTATTGGCTCATCATCCAAAGGGAGTTGATAATATCCGTAATAACTTGAAATACTATTTACAATAGTTTTCTGTTGAGTCAATAAAATAGAAATGCACTTTGCAGACTCTGATGTATGGGATTGAGTTTCAGCGAGAGCATCTTCAAGAGCTAATACACCTCTAAATACATTCATCCATGTATCTGAAAAGTGTTTAATCATTAAAGTTCTGAAATTGCCGTGTATATCAAACTCATCCAGAGCTTGTATAAAGCGTTCTTTAGGGTCGTTTTTTTCATCGAAGGTGATATTGCCAAAAGGCGCATCAATCCTGCACATAGTATTCTCCAAAAATAATGAAGTTAGGTTTCACATAAAGTATCCGGTATAACCGGTTTGCAGCTGAAACCTCCCGTGCAATAGATAGGGAGCGGAGTATAAAGTTAGAGCAAACATGCTCTGTAGCCGACTGCAATTTAGTCTCTTTTTAAGGTAAATAAATTCCTCAGCGAAGTCAATAACTTCTGTAAGGAATAATTCTAATTTTTAAGATTAAAATTGTTTGTCTAACTATTTACTGATTGTTTCAATTCAATGAATAAAATTAAATGGCCCATCGACAAACTCTCTAACTTGCTTCAATCGCTCTATATCTCCACCAAGCATAAACTCCAAAGCAGACTGATCATTGAACTCTTTGTTTGGTTTATTTACCCACTCATCAGCCCTGCTTCTATCGTTGAAAATTAAGCCTAATCCTTTGTATATTCCTATAATGAAAGAGATGCGTACAACAACATCACGGTTGATACTTTCAACATTACCTTGCTGCCATAATTCATATTCATACTGTTTAGGGCTACCTAAAAGCGCTTGTCGTTGATATAAATTAACTCCCCATGCATCCATAATATTTAAAAATACCTTCAGGGCGACCCGAGCTGCTTCTCTCGGGTTTTGTTGCAGTATATTATTTGTATGCGTATCCATATTCACTCTCTTACTTGCTTGTCGAAGTATGTATTTTTAAAATCGTTTAACCACCTTCGATCATGCCTATAAAGCCACATATACTCTTTATCTACTGTTTTTCTTAGCTTAGAAATTGATGGCCTAACAAGTGTGTATAGCGCTGAGATAACAGCCTGTCGTGCGGCTCTTCTATGGTTATAAAATCTAATGCGTTGACGCAGTGTTTTAATTAAAGTTTGACCAATCAGAGTTTGCTCTATATCACCGATTGACAATTTAAAAGCCTCAGCGAGCATCTGAGTCGATTTTCCAATCATCAACTGTACTAAGATGGCTCTTCGCATTGAATTACTCACCTTTCGGCTATTCTCATGCAGTGCTATACCGTGCTTACTGGCAACAATTCTAACAGTTGCAGCACTTACATTCGCATGACGAATAACATCCCTTAACGACATGCCAGATTTCAATAGCTTTAATGTTTTACTATGGCGTTCTGTGTCAATATTGGCTTGAGGAGTCGCGGGCTTAACCTTACTTGCTAGCAAGCTTTCACCTTGGGAATAAGCGACAATAAAATCACCAAAATGATCGAACAAAAAACTAATAATTAATACATGCTTGATGGGGTGATGACTTGAGTCATCGTGATAGAAAATATTGGCAGGGAAGCCATGTTCAGATGATGACTCTAGCAGCTTTCTTACCTGTTCGTTGTTCATAAGCGAAGAAAAATACACTCTCATTTCATTGCGCCATTTAATATGTTTCACCGCTTTAGTCGTAGCAAAGCCTCTATTAATAAGCCTCACAGCATATACTTGATTGAGCCTTACAGGGTCGAATGAATAGCCATTAACGAGGTAGCTATTAAGCTCTGCTATTTTAAATAAAAGTGGAGTTGTGCAGCGGACAGCTGCTCTATCTACATCGGGAAATATTAACTGCTTACGCGCCTTTGCCTTTGCTTCTAGCATGCACTCATGCTTTATACAGGCTAAAGAAAGCGGTAACTGATGATCTAAAAGCCAAAAAGCCTCTCCAAATAAAAACTCTTGCTCCAACGCGCAAACAGGGCAGTATTTATGAATTTCTACGTCCGCAATACGATTGGCTAATAATCCAAGCGCTTTAAATGTGGCACTACTGTCACCTTTTTTAAAAAAATCACGCGCTTGCTTTTTTATCCTATCTGGAGAGAAAGCAGAGTAGTACTCAAATAGCGTGTGATTATCTATGAGATAATCAACTGTGCGTAATGTTAACGATGACAGTTGATTTAGATAAGAAGGAAGAATTGAGTTGAGCTGAATATTCTTACTATCAAAAACATTCAGCATTGATTGAGACACCGATGACGCCACATCATTTAACACTATGCGTGACGCTATACTATATATTGTTTCACCAGCATAAATTCGAGGCGATATCTGTATCATTCGCATAAGTCATCCTTATTTGAATACTTAGGTTATGCAGCTTGTTCCTTCAAATCATCAATATCAAACGCATTTACAACCGGTTGTAACTCACGCTTTACGTTTGACATATTTAACTTGTATTGCATAGACATATCGAGCTCATCACGTTTGAGAAACACGTCTATAAGCATTAAATAGATCATTGGATGAAAGTGTATCTCAGGCTCTAATAAACGCATTAGACCTACCACAGAATTTAATGGGTAATGTCCTGAAACCAACTTACCCCACTCAAAGTAATGAGGATAAACAGAGCTGTTAAAGTGCTTTGCCAGTATATTTTGCATGTACTGAACTCGCTGCACCTGATATGAATTTTTTCTATCATATAAATAAATGCATATCTTTTGATGAAGCAGGCTAAAAGCTCTGACTTTACGTTCCTCTTTTGGTAACTCTTTCAAATCGATAACCCAGCCTGATAAAGCAGCATCTTTGTCTATGTCAACTTGCTCAGCAAAAATTGGAACACTATCGTTCGGTGGTAAAGTAAAGCCATATGTTTTTATCTGGCTTAGCAAGACGTTATGCTTACTGCATACACGCTTGTAAAAGCATTGATGTGAAACATGCAGATAAGTCGTTCCATATTTTTGTTCATCTTCATGCGCGCAAATGGGGCAATAACGCCAGTGCTTATCTTGCGAAACGTTGAGAGCATTATTAAATTTAAATGCTGACAATTTCTCCAGTATGGCTTTAATGCCTGAACCATCAAAAATTGACTCATTTAAAAATAAGCTATAATCATTTATATTTGTAAATTTACAAATAAAGCTCTCTAATGAATACTTTGATGAGAATGCTAAAGCAAGATCTTGATAGAGCGGCATCCATAATCGACGAGGCGAATCAGGCTTTGAGTTATATTTTTTTACCTTGATTAATGACTCAAGAGTAGAGTAGTGGCTCGCTCTAAACCAGCGATAGACAATACTTATCGCATGTTCTCCGGGCAGTGGCGTCGGTACTTGATACATCATCTCCTCACTCCTTCCCATAACTGGCGACAATTGAATCAGCATTGATTATTTCATCGCCTTCGCTTATGCGCTCCACACTTGAAGCTGGCTTTAAATGGTGTTCACTTGTACGTTTTCTGGCTGGTTTTGGAGTGTATGCCTCAGCCTCCGTGTATAGCTCTGATTCAGATACTTTTGGAAAATGGGCATGATTTACCTTCTTCTTAGAGTTCACCACATTGTAATCTTTACGTAGCTTAGTAAGGGGGATATGCCACGTTTCCATTCGCTCACGATACACTTGTTTTAATAATTTTAAACAGTCTGGCTTCTTTCCTTTTTTTAAGAGTGAGTTGTAGTTGCGTATAAATGCAATAGAGAGCACAGATATGGCATCAGTTACCCCAGCACATAGTACAAGTAACTGAGTTTTAAATTCATCACTATTTACTTCACTATTTTTAAATAATGAGGCCTGAAAGTAAGCAGAAAATAATTCTTCAAATTTTGCTGTATTTACATGCCATTGCTTAATTTTAATATGTGCAACAGAGTTTAACCGGCGTACTGTTTGTAACTTGGTTGCCTTCGTTAACGCTTCACTTTCAGTACTATTTAACGTCGTTAAAGCATCATCTGTAGTAGAAATAATAACTGGCACACCAATCTGATTAAACAACGCTTCAATCTCTGGAAGCGTTGGGGCATCTTTAAATTTTGCTGACGAGTTCAATACAAACTGCGCCTCATCTATATGTATCAAACCAATATAGTATTTAAGAGCTGCTGTTTGCATTGCATGAAAAAGCTGATCTATTGAGTCTCGTGGCTGTATAAAATCACTCTTAATTTGGCGGTCCAATACGCGATCTAATTCATTAAAAAAATTATGAACAAGCGCTTTACGGCTGCGCGATGACTGCATGTCAAACGACATCCAAATAACTTGTTTTTCATCAAAGAATTGACCTCGATATTCAGTATGTTTAATAACCTGAGGAAAGGTACTTAAGATACGACGAATTAATACTGTTTTACCAATCCCAGCTTTACCACTTACTAAAATACTTGGGGCGGTCGCTACGTACTCGATGGGCTTTTGAACATTAAATTTATCTGAACATTTTAAGCGAGTGCTAACAGCGTTAATTGAGCTACGGTTATCAGCACTCAAAGGGCTACGTTTGGAGTAACATTTCCGTATTTGCGAATATACGTTTTCATAAATTTGATATGCCTCTAGCGTAGGGATATAAACTAACTTCAAATCATCGATACAGTCATTCGCATCCATCTTTGATAATTCATTAAAGCCCTCAGGAAAACACTTAAGTGCATACATTAGCTCAGTAAGCTCACTTTCATTTAGCGATGAAGGTAGCGTTTCTATTAATGGGTTACCTTGATATTTTTCAAGCGACTGAGCTTGATAGCTAGCCAAGACTGTTGTTACTTCCATCAGTATACATCCTCATAATCTTCATCATCATCGATATCAAGCGGCTCGTTTTTCATCTTACCTGCAGAACTGACTCGCATTAAATTAGCTAGCTTTTCAGCCTTTATTTGTTGCTCATTTTCAATCATGATTGCTTTACGCTCTGCAATACCACCTTGAATCGTTTTTTGCGTATTTGGAGGCGCGTCTTTAAACTCATTGTTCAAGCGATGCTCTACAGCTTGTTCAATTTCATGTTCAAAATTGACCAGCGCACTTTCTTTTTTATGCTCTAATTCTTTGCGATTTTCTTTTATTTGATTAAGTTGATACTCTGCTTGCAATTCAGTCATACCTTCATACATCTCATACTCTTTTTTGAGTGAGAGAGGCTGAAGTTCGCCAGCTTCATCTTTGAAGTAAATAGTGTCTACTGTGTCGCCGAGACTTATCACATCAATTTTAAAACGAGCAACTGTTGCTTTTGCAAACCATCCTTTTTTCTCAGCCCAATCGCTGAAGTACCCTAAACCTTTGAGACTAATTTCGTTTCGATGAACTGTGGCCTTAAGTTTAGGCATTAGCAGGTAGACAAGCTCAGGGAGTCGCTTTTGCGACATTCTGGGACGCCCTAAAAGCTCATCATTGATTAAGTGGGCCCACATGGCTGACGGCGTTTGTATAACTTCTTTCATCGCCATTTCAGTTGTTAATAAGCGCTCACGAGAGTTCATCGTGTTATGAATACAAATTGCTCTTATGATGAGCCGGTGAACATCTTCAATTAAGAGAACAGCTCGTTGGGACGCATGCTGAATACCAGCGTCACGTTTTTTCTCTACTGAGCCTGTAATGTTGGAAATAAAGCCTTGAATAATATGCAGTATGTGTTCAACAGTGCCTTTCCCGGCCCCGTTTGCTGGAGGGCAATAATCTACAATAGAAAGACCTAAATCTTCTTCCAATACGATACCAAACTGCTTGGGTGTATTTTCACCTCCATTATCAAGGCGAATTGACAAGGGGAGATGTTGAGATGGCCAATCATCATCATCGATATGAACATTGTACTGTTTTGCATACTCTTTCTTATTTTGGACACAGTTGACTAATGCCTCTGCAACACCTATCCATTTTGGTGAACTAAAACCAAGCGAGTAACCCATCACCATCTGTGTTCTTACACATACTACGATACACAACGTCGGCTTGCCCGCAGCTTCTATTTTGTCTTTATTCAGTGGGTAAGCAACATACAAAGGCAGCTCAGTTGAGTCTGACTCACAAAGCTGTCCTGCATGAGTAGCCCCTTCAAAGGCGCTGCCTGTCATATCTTTGCGATTATTTTCATAAGCAGACTTACCTATTTTTAAAACTTGCTGCTGTTGCGGGTCAAACGCTTTATTAAATAAACGTTTAAATTGCTGATAATTAATTTTTTTAGATTCATCAACAATAAGTTCAAAGTGTGTTTCTCCATCTCTTTCAAAGGCAACTTCCGAGGAGCAGTGCTCTTTCAAAAATAGAATATGCAAACGCTTTAAACAAAATTTCCCGTCCTTTTTATCTACACAGTTTCGAACTGCAAGTCGTTGAACTTTTATCATATCGCTTGGTTCAATCATTCTAGTCCTTAAACTAGGAAGAAGACTGCCCTTTGGCCCAGGTTTTGTTTTATAAACTCGCCTAACGTTACCTACATTCGCGTACGCAATTGGTAAAAGCGCATTCTTGCGACACCCATTCGAAATATAGCGATTCAAGGCCCTTCGAATAGCTTTTTCATTAACGTTTAAATAAGCTGCATGCTCTGTAATTTGGCGAGCAAGCATGCCTAGCAAGTATTTTAAGATTTGCTCATCTGATTGAAATTTCTCTATTACAGACCAACTCGCTTCACGCTTTTTTATCCAGTTAGGGCTCTCTACTTCTAACTGTTCATCACTTACACGTGAACGCTCATCATGCAGGTAGAATAAGCCACACCCATCATCGTCAAGCGATTGTTTAAAGAACGAGTGTGCATGATTAATCGTTAGCGCAAGCGGTTTTTGTGGCTCAACTTTGCTTTTCATCTGCGTTAAATTTGTTATCACAAAGTATTGAGCGTACTCCGTACTCTCATCAATCACTTTTGAGACAAAAAGCTCATCATCTGCACCAAATTGTGCTTTAAAATTTTCAACTCCAGCGGGCGTCAGTTGCAGTATGTCATTTACAGCAAACATTAGTATCTAGCCCATTGAGTTGGCAAAGCGAGCTTAATCGGCTTATGCAACTTAATTTCTTGCATCAAATCGATTGGCAGCGCATTTCTAAATATTGCGTTCGCTAAAAGTGTCATGCTATAAAATGGCTCTATATGAAGTGATGCAGATACTGCACTCAATGATTCTCGCAAGGTATGACTCGGATGTTCAATAACATCATCTAGAAGAGCAGTTACAAAATCGTTTATGTCATTTATACATATATTCTTATCGTATTTACCTATGTAATTTAATAAGTTATATGCTTTATTTTTTGATACATCACTTCGTAAGATTTGCTCACTACGCACACCAAATCGTTTCCAATACGTTTCTGCAATCGCTAGTTTTTGGTTTGTACGTGTTTGATTTCGACCATCAATACTATATTTAAATGCATAAGCAACACGATACTCCGAGCCATTTTCATCACGGTATGTAATCAGTAAGTCAGTAGTAACAACAGTCAATTCACCGGTTAAGTGTTTGCGAGGATGGATAACACCTAGCTCGTCAGCAATCTCTTTAGTCTGCACATAATCGAGCGGATATTGCTCTTTAATTTCAACTACATTCGGCCCAAACAGTTTTGTAATGTAAAGGTGCTTTTCACCTTGACCCATGAAAGTAATCACTCGTTTTTGAACTGGACAAAAGAATATAGAGCGTGTGCCAGCCGACATAAAAGTGCTTTTCACATACGGAATATGAACCCCACGTTTTTTAGCTTCGTTAAACTCTCTAATTTTTCTATTTGTCGCTTCAGAAACGTATAACTTTTTCATTTGGTTTGCTCATATTTAACTTCTCTATTTTTAGTAATAGAACAAAACAAAAAGTTAAACAAGTAAAAACATTATTTTTATTTAATCGTAAGCATATGTTTTTAAATATCTTTTTTACGTTTAAATACAAAAACAAACGCTAATAAGATAAAAAAGCAGATAGCACCAATAACTAAAGTTTAAAGC
>NZ_JACJFB010000023.1:0-57812 GCF_014164325.1 Pseudoalteromonas sp. SG43-4
TGAGTATGTTCGTTAATCATAATGTGCCCTCAAACAAGATTTGAAGATCTGATCATGACATTGAGATTTAGTTCAAAAAAATCCCCGCTAATTTCTTAGCAGGGATTTGTGTATAAGAGACAGCTTAAAAAGTGGCTTTGTGTTTAAAGAGCTTAATAACCTGAGTTCAGGTTGAGTAATAAATTACTCTGCGTCAGCTTCTTTATATTTAGCAGCAGTTTCTGTAATTAACGGCTGTAATTCACCGCGTTGAAACATTTCGATAATAATGTCACAACCACCAACTAATTCGCCATCTACCCAAAGTTGTGGGAATGTTGGCCAATTTGCGTATGCTGGAAGCTCAGCACGAATGTCTGGATTAAGTAAAATATCAACGTATGCAAATGGTTCACCACATGACATTAACGCTTGCGATGCTTGTGAAGAAAAACCACAATTTGGTAATTTTGGTGACCCTTTCATGAAAAGGATTATTGGATTTTCTGAAATTTGCTGTTTAATTTTATCAATGGTTTCCATCTACAACCTCAAAGTAACGATAGCTAAATATATTTAGGTCTTGAAAATAACTCATCGTGACCACAAATATATAACTTAAAATGGGCAAATAAAGCCGCAATTGAAATAGTCTTTCGCAATAGCATTGCTGTTTGCTTAAACTTGAGTAAAATACTCAACAATTATAGTAACACTATATTACCGCTTGGTATAGGTAACTGCTCTGTTTCAACAGGCATTACGTATTACCAAATGGACTATCAACCAAAGAAGATGGAGATAAAAAAATGGCATTTGAACTACCGTCACTACCATATGCAATCGACGCACTTGAGCCACATATTTCAAAAGAAACGCTAGAGTTTCACCATGGCAAACACCACAACACATACGTGGTTAAGCTTAATGGTTTAATCCCTGGTACTGAGTTTGAAAACAAATCTCTAGAAGAGATCGTATGTTCATCAGAAGGCGGCGTATTTAACAACGCAGCACAAATCTGGAACCATACTTTTTACTGGAACAGCTTATCTCCAAACGGCGGAGGCGAGCCTACTGGCGCAGTTGCTGATGCAATCAACGCTAAATGGGGTTCTTTTGATGCGTTTAAAGATGCATTAAATGACAAAGCAGTAAATAACTTTGGTTCAAGCTGGACGTGGTTAGTTAAGCTTGCTGATGGTTCACTAGACATCGTTAATACATCTAACGCTGCTACACCATTAACTGATGATGGCGTTACTCCAATCCTTACAGTGGATTTATGGGAACACGCTTACTACATCGATTACCGTAACGTTCGTCCAGATTACCTTAAAGGTTTTTGGTCGCTTGTTAACTGGGAATTCGCGAACGCTAACTTCGCTTAATTAACCTTTAAACGCTAATGTAAAAAAGACGCTTAGGCGTCTTTTTTTGTTTGTTGTTTATCACACCTAAGCGCCTCATCATCTAATAAAACACTTTTAGTAACATGATCTTTTTTCACTTAAATTTTTAATTTTATTGCACAAAAATACACATTCGTGACTAGACTTTAAAAGGTAAGCACCTTTTTACAGCGGGTTTCGGAGGTTATTATGACGATTTTTGAGCATTACCAAGCACGATACGAAGCGGCACAGGAAGAAGAATACAGTATCGCTGAATTTCTTGAGATTTGTAAAACCGATAAGTCTGCCTACGCCAGCGCACCAGAACGCCTACTCATGGCAATTGGCGAACCACACATGGTAGATACCGCAACGGATGCACGACTAAGTCGATTATTTTCAAATAGAGTAGTTGCGCGCTACCCTGCCTTTGCTGATTTTTATGGTATGGAAGACGCCATTGAGCAAATAGTCTCTTATTTAAAACATGCGGCTCAGGGGCTAGAAGAATGCAAACAAGTGCTTTATTTACTTGGACCTGTTGGTGGGGGTAAATCATCCATTGCTGAAAAACTAAAGTATTTAATGCAACAAGTGCCTATTTATTCAATTAAAGGGTCTCCTGTAAACGACCACCCCCTCTCCTTGTTTGATCCTATCGAAGATGCAGACGTACTCAGCAAAGAATACGGTATTAAACCGCGCTACTTAAAAACCATTATGTCGCCTTGGGCTGGCAAACGCTTAAAAGAGTTCAATGGTGATATTAGCCAGTTTAGAGTGGTTAAACGCTACCCTTCTATTTTAAACCAAATAGGCATTGCCAAAACCGAACCAGGAGATGAAAACAACCAAGATATTTCAGCACTGGTTGGTAAGGTCGATATTCGCCAGCTTGAGCACTTTGCCCAAAACGATCCTGATGCATACGCCTACTCTGGCTCTTTATGTTTAGCTAACCAAGGGCTGATGGAATTTGTAGAAATGTTTAAAGCGCCTATTAAAGTGCTGCATCCTTTACTTACCGCCACCCAAGAAGGTAACTATAACGGCACAGAAGGTATTAGCGCCCTGCCCTTTAATGGCATGATCCTCGCTCACTCTAATGAGTCTGAGTGGCAAACCTTTAAAAACAATAAAAACAACGAAGCATTTTTAGACCGTGTTTATATTGTAAAAGTCCCTTATTGCTTACGTGTGACTGAAGAAATTAAAATTTACGACAAATTACTTGAGCACAGCGAGCTATACAACGCGCCATGTGCACCGGGTACACTCAAAACATTGGCGCAATTTACGACGCTATCACGTTTAAAAGAGCCAGAAAATTCAAGTATCTATTCTAAAATGCGGGTATACGATGGCGAGACCCTAAAAGACACCGACCCTAAAGCAAAATCGTATCAAGAGTATCGTGATTACGCAGGGGTTGATGAAGGTATGACGGGGCTCTCTACCCGCTTTGCGTTTAAAATTTTGTCCCGTGTGTTTAACTTTGATACCACTGAGGTTGCTGCAAATCCGGTGCATTTGTTCTATGTGCTTGAGCAACAGATAGAGCGCGAGCAATTTTCAAGTGAAATAGAAGAGCGTTATTTAAGCTTTTTAAAAGGCTATTTAATTCCACAATATGTCGAGTTTATAGGTAAAGAACTGCAAACCGCTTATCTAGAATCGTACTCAGAATACGGACAAAATATTTTTGACCGTTATGTTATTTATGCAGATTTTTGGATACAAGACCAAGAATATCGCGACCCCGATACAGGGCAACTATTTGACCGCGCATCGCTAAATGCTGAACTTGAAAAAATAGAAAAGCCAGCGGGTATTTCTAATCCTAAAGATTTTCGTAATGAAATAGTGAACTTTGTACTGCGTGCCCGTGCACACAACAACGGTAAAAACCCACTATGGACAAGCTACGAAAAACTACGCACGGTGATTGAGAAAAAAATGTTCTCTAATACCGAAGATTTACTCCCTGTTATTTCGTTTAATACTAAAACGTCTGCAGAGGATCAGCAAAAGCACGAAGACTTTGTGAACCGTATGGTCGAAAAAGGCTATACACAAAAACAAGTTCGCTTGCTTTCTGAGTGGTATTTACGGGTTAGAAAATCGCAATAACCTTCATAGTCGTAGTATATAGGAGGTCAATATGGCGCATTTTATAGATAGGCGTTTAAACGGAAAAAATAAAAGTACGCTTAATCGCCAGCGCTTTATTAGGCGCTATAAAAAACAAATTAAAGAAGCGGTTTCAGATGCGATTAACAAACGCAGCGTTACCGATTCAAGCTCTGGTGAGAGTATTTCTATTCCACAACGCGATATCAGCGAACCTACATTTCATCAAGGGCAAGGCGGGAATAGAGAACAAATTCACCCTGGTAACGATCAGTTTTCTACAGGTGATAAAATTGAGCGCCCTAAAGGCGGACAAGGCGGTGGTGCCGGTGAAGGTGACGCCAGCGATTCGGGCGAGGGACAAGATGATTTTGTATTTTCAATATCAAAAGATGAATACCTTGATTTACTATTTGAAGATCTAGAACTTCCTAACTTACAAGAGAACCAGCTTGATAAGTTAGTGCAAATGAAAACCCATCGCGCAGGATTTTGTAGCGACGGCATGCCAAGTAATATTGACATTGTACGCTCTCTTCAAGGCTCGCTTGCACGGCGTGTTGCCATGAGTGCAGGTAAAAAACGCCGTTTAAAAGAGCTCGAAGAACAACTTGCTCTGCTGCTTGCTGGTCCACATAACGATAAAGCGGCAATTGCTTTATTACAAAAAGAAATTGCAGCATTAAAAGTGCAAATTAAGTCGGTTCCGTTTATTGATAACTACGATTTACGTTTTCGTAATTACGAAAAGCGTCCTCACCCCACCAGCAAAGCCGTGATGTTTTGTATTATGGATGTGTCAGGCTCAATGGATCAGCCAACAAAAGACATAGCAAAGCGTTTTTATATTTTGCTCTATCAATTTTTAACGCGCAGTTATAAAGACATAGAAGTTGTTTATATTCGCCACCACACACAAGCTAAAGAAGTAGACGAACAAGAGTTTTTTTACTCTCAAGAAACTGGTGGCACTATTGTTTCGAGCGCACTTAAATTAATGAACGAAATAATAAAAGAGCGTTATCACGCAAACGAGTGGAATGTATACGCCGCACAAGCCTCTGATGGCGATAACTGGGCGGACGACACCCCGCAGTGTGGTGAAATATTACGTAATAAGCTCTTAAGCGCAGTACGCTATTTTGCTTATATTGAAATAACCACTCGTGCTCATCAAAGCCTATGGCGCGAATATGAATCAATAACACACAGCCATAATAATTTCGCTATACAGCATATCCAAAGCGTTGAAGATATTTACCCAATTTTTAGGGAGCTATTTAAAAAAGGTCGTCAACAGCAAAACTCTGCATAGCCTAAAGCGAGGTAACATTATGAATGATAAACGATTGAGTGATGGCCCAGATTGGACCTTTGATTTATTAGATGAGTACCAAGGTGAAATTGCCCGTGTTGCAGCTCACTACAGGTTAGACACCTACCCTAATCAAATTGAAGTGATAACCGCAGAGCAAATGATGGATGCTTATTCAAGCGTTGGTATGCCTATTGGCTACAGTCATTGGTCGTACGGTAAAAAGTTCATTCAAACAGAGCAAAATTATAAGCGCGGACAAATGGGTCTCGCTTACGAAATAGTGATAAATTCAGACCCTTGTATTGCGTACTTAATGGAAGAAAACACCCTACCTATGCAAGCGCTTGTAATGGCACATGCGTGTTACGGACATAACTCATTTTTTAAAGGTAATTACTTATTTAAAACCTGGACCGATGCAGGTTCAATTATTGATTACTTGGTATTTGCTAAAAACTACATAAGCCGCTGTGAAGAAAAGCATGGTATTACACAAGTAGAAGCCCTACTCGACTCATGTCATGCATTAATGAATTACGGGGTCGATCGCTACAAACGTCCACAACAAATATCGCTATTTGAAGAGCAAAAACGCCAACAAGAGCGCGAAGACTACCTTCAATCGCAAGTAAATGAATTATGGCGAACTATTCCTGAGCAACAGCAAGAAACCAAAAAGAAAGTTCGCCATTTCCCTTCTGAACCTCAAGAAAATATTTTGTATTTTATTGAAAAAAATGCCCCATTACTCGATTCTTGGCAACGTGAAGTGATACGTATTGTTCGTAAAATTTCGCAATACTTTTACCCACAAAAGCAAACTCAAGTAATGAACGAAGGCTGGGCAACTTTTTGGCATTACACCATCCTTAATCACTTATATGATGAGGGAAAGCTCACCGACTCTTTCATGTTAGAGTTTTTACAAAGCCACACCAACGTAGTTTATCAGCCACCTTATAACAGTAAGTATTATTCAGGCATTAACCCATATGCTTTAGGCTTTAATATGATGGTTGATATTCGCAGAATATGTGAGCACCCAACTGAAGAAGATAAACGCTGGTTTCCTGAATATGCAGGTAGTAACTGGCTAGATACACTGTATTTTGCAATGGAAAACTTTAAAGATGAAAGTTTTATTAGCCAGTTTTTATCGCCTAAGTTAATTCGTGATTTTAAATTATTTACTATTATTGACCATACTAATAATCCCCATCTAGAAATTGGCGCAATACATAACGACAACGGCTATAAGGCAGTGAGAGAAGCACTCTCAGCGCAGTACAATTTAAGTAATCATGAGCCTAACATTCAAGTGTATGATGTTGATATTAGAGGTGACCGTTCATTAACCCTACGCTATGTACCTCATAACAATATTCCTTTAGCAAACTCGCACGAGGAAGTGCTTAAGCATCTTTACAGATTATGGGGCTTTAAAGTAAAACTAGAGCAAGAGTCAAATTCTGGTGAGGTTTCAATGATTGGTCAATGCCCAATAGATGACTCTCGACACACAACACAATAATGAAGGGCAATACAATTTCCATACTGATTGGATTTGCTCAGCAGATTGTAAAAAAACACGGTATTATTTAACCCTAAATTCTGGATATAAAAAATGACGCTTAAGCGTCATTTTTTATATCTTCGTAGGCTATTACTTTATTTCGCCCTGTATTTTTAGACTGGTACAGTGCTTTATCTGCAGCCTCTATCCAGCGCTCATGATTTTTAAAATCATTACTGCTACCAGCCAGCCCTATACTTACCGTCATTGTTATTTCAAAGTGTTTATACTTAACAGGGTTACTTTCAATCAATACCCTTAAACGCTCAGCAAATACAAAAGCGCCTTCTTTATCTGTATCAAGCAATGTCACTGCAAACTCTTCACCGCCATAGCGCCCTGCAACATCAGTCTCGCGCAGCGTCGTACGTAGTAAGTTAGATAAGTGACGAAGCGATTCATCACCACAGCTATGACCATATTCATCATTTATTTTTTTAAAGTGATCAATATCAAACATTAATAATGTACTACAGCCACCACTTCGCTTAACTCTTAAAAACTCTTGGCGTAGCGTACCTTCCCAGTGTCCACGGTTTGCAAGCTGCGTTAAGCTATCTGTTTGACTTACTTGTTCTAATTTTTTATTTAACTCTTCAAGCTCTTTTTTATTTACCGCGACATCTGTTACATCATACAAAATAATACAAATGTGGCTAACTTCGCCCATCGTATTGGTAAGAGGGATGAATGTCGCATTTTGATACATGTAATCAGCTTTACCAGTAATAGGTCGATAATTTTTAAACCTAAAAATGTATGGCTGCTGCTCCCAAATCGTAAAAGAGCGGTTTTTTAAAACAAAAACCGACTCAGATTTACTTCTAAACCATTTTTCGTCTATTGCAGGAAATAAATCAAATAGATCTTTATCTTTTACTACGCTTGGTAGAAGCCCTGAATGGTTTTCCATAAAACCATTCCATACACACACCTTATAATCCCTATCGAGTACCACAAGGCCTACATCAACGGTATTAAACATATCCATTAACCAATGGATCTCATTCATTTCTAAATCAGCGGCCATAACTTAATCTTCTAATAGGTAAGCAACTTTGTATTTCAAAGTTTTAAGTGAATCTTCAGTAAATAACAGCATGAGGTCGCAATTTATATCATGGTTTTCAATACCGTAACTAATCTCTATTGCAAGGGTGCGTTGCCAACGTGACTTGTTTGATTTAACCAACTCAGATACATCTCTGTGTTGGCCAAGTACAATCGGGTGCCCTTGGCTAAATGACATATCGAGCTGTTTTGAAAGACCCGTTAAAATAGCGCCTATCAAAATATTACTAATATCCATAAGCAGCTCAAGTTCAACTTTATCGTTTAACTCGCCGTCATAGTTCATCAAAGAAGCTATTTCTTTAAAGCTTGAATCATTTAAAAGTAATAGCGCCTCGCCCGAAATACCACCGCCGATAAAGCCCTGGCACACACCCGATGTAGCTGCGTTATTATCTATAGACTGCAGCGCCATATCGAGTTCATTAACTTCCAAAATATTCACATTAGGAATTGGTAACTCTACAAATACGTTAAGAAGACGTGCAAGTAAATCCCCAGCCTGCCCCATAGCAACGTTAGTTAGCTCTTGGTATATATCCCGAACATCAGGGTCGACTTGCTCTCCTAGCGAATGAGAGAGACGCTCACGCATGGCTTTATCTTTAATCCCATGGTGTTCAATTATGCTGGCTAGTTTTTCGGGAGAACATGGTTTTTGAATAAAATCGATAGCACCAAGCTCAAGCACTCTTTGGTGTGCACTTGGTTGTATATCACCAGAGACAACAACAGTGAGAATATTAAGCCCCTGTTCTTTCATAGCGATTAAAACTTCATAACCGTCCATTTCTGGCATGTTTAAATCGAGAAAAAGTATCTCTGGTTCAATTAACTTTATTTGCTTTATACAATCAACGCCGTCAAGTGCAAATTCAACTTTAATGTCCCAATCTTCAGGTAATGAGCGAGCTAGCTGACGCCTAGCTAATTTCGAGTCATCACATATTAATACCGATGTTGACATATTATCTCTCTGTTTCTAAACCAGTAATGATCATTAAAATCATTTTATGATGGTTTTTATTTTTATTATTGAAGATATCTTTTGTAACTTCATGTTAATCAAAGTTTAGCATAGTTACAATTTTTATATTTCAGAGCTAATACCCACTCTATTAAGCAGGTTTAATCACTTGGTAACTAAAGCCCAGTATAATACACTGACGCCCATTGCGTTAATTTAAAAGGAAATACCTTATGTTACGTTCACTTGCCTTTGCTTTGAGTGCATTTTGTTCTGTGGCTATTGCAGCCGACTATCCAGAAAACACACTTGATGCAGGAAAAGTATCCGCACAAGGCAAACCAGTCACTTTATTAGGTCAAGGTATCTCAATTGGAGATAGTGCGCCAAACTTTAAAGTTGTTGATGACAACTTTATTCCAGTGACACTTGAGGATTATAAAGGCCAAGCTGTATTAATAAGTGTAGTACCCAGCCTAGATACCGGCATTTGTAGCCTGCAAACTAAGCACTTTAATGAAAAAGTAGCCTCACAATTCCCAAGTGTAGTTATGCTAACAATTAGTGCTGATTTACCATTTGCTCAAAAGCGTTTTTGCAAAGCTGAAAATATCGATAAAATCACTACGTTATCAGATTCTGTTTGGCGTGATTTTGGTCAGAAATACGGATTGATTATTAAAGATATGGGCTTACTAACGCGTACAGTCTTTATTTTAGATGAAAGCCATAACGTCATTTATAAACAGTTAGTTAGTAGCCTTTCAACTGAACCAGAATACAACAGCGTAATTGAAAAACTTAAAACATTGTAAAGTCCATTAAGTAGCACTAATTAAGCAATGCTAAATCCCTTAAAACAAAAAACCGCCAATTGGCGGTTTTTTAATGTGCTTTTATAATTAACCTAAAAATTCACCAAGTTGTTGGCTAACAGTTTCAACAGCTTGTGTACCATCTAGTTTATGGTATTGAGTATTACCAGCAGCCGCTTCTGCTTGATAGTAATCAACCAATGGCATAGTTTGCTCGTGGTAAATACCTAAACGTTTACGTACTGTTTCTTCAGTATCATCAGCGCGAACAATTAAGTCTTCGCCAGTTTCGTTGTCTTTACCTTCCACTTTTGGTGGATTATAAACAACGTGGTAAACACGACCAGAACCAGGATGAACGCGACGTCCGCCCATACGCTCAACAATGACTTCATCAGCCACGTCAAATTCAATAACGTGATCAACCACTACGCCATTTTCTTTCATTGCATCCGCTTGCGGGATTGTACGCGGGAAGCCATCAAGTAAAAAACCTTTCTCACAATCCGCTTTAGTAATACGCTCTTTAACTAAACCAATAATAATATCGTCAGAAATTAGTTGACCAGCATCCATTACTTTTTTTGCTTCTAGACCCAGTGGCGTGCCTTCTTTAATTGCCGCACGTAACATATCGCCAGTAGAAATTTGTGGAATACCGTATTTGTCCATTAAAAACTGAGCTTGAGTACCTTTACCTGCACCCGGCGCGCCCAAAAGAATAATGCGCATATTATTGTCCCCTAGTATGGATATTTATTTTAAAGCCTGAATTCTTCCACAAGCGCCGCCGATACTCAAGCAACTTATACTAATTGATGAGCCGTTGGGGTGTTTACAGGGCATTAAAAAAGGGAACACACGTTCCCTTTTATTTAAAGTACATAATTTATACTTTATTAACTGAGTAAATAGCTATTTGCTTATTTACTTAGTTCAAGCATCAATTTATTTAAGCGAGTAACAAATCCTGTTGGATCTTTAAGTGTACCGCGTTCTGCAAGTAGCGCTTGATCTAGTAAAACGTGTGACCACTGCGCAAACTTATCTTCATCTTGTTCGTCATTTAAGTGCTTAACAAGTTGATGCTCTGGGTTTAGCTCAAACACAGGTTTTGCTTCAGGGGCTGCTTGACCAACAGACTCCATTAGCTTTTGCATTTGTGAGCTCATGTCGTTGTCGTCGCTTACAACACATGCTGGAGAATCTGTTAAGCGGTGCGTAAAGCGCACTTCTTTAACGTCATCACCTAGTGCTGTTTTAATACGTTCAACAAGCCCAGCCATTTCTTTTTCAGACTCTTCTTGCGCTTTTTTAGTTTCTTCGTCGTCAAGCTTACCTAAATCTAAGTCACCACGTGTGATCGACTGTAGTTGCTTATCAGCAAATTCAGTTAGGTGACTCATCATCCACTCGTCAACACGGTCACTTAGTAGTAATACTTCAATGCCTTTTTTGCGGAAAATCTCTAAATGCGGTGAGTTTTTCGCAGCGGTGAATGTATCAGCTACTACGTAGTAAATTTTGTCTTGGCCTTCGTTCATGCGTTCAACATATTGCTCAAGCGACACATCTTGTGTTTGTGAATCAGTGTGTGTCGAAGAAAAACGAAGTAGCTTACAAATAGCTTCTTTATTGGCAGCATCTTCAGCTGGGCCTTCTTTCATTACTTGACCAAACTCATTCCAAAATACTTGGTAATCGTCAGCTTTGTTTTTAGCCATACGCTCAAGCATTTTAATAATACGCGATGTACACCCTTTACGAATAGCTTGCGTTACTTTGTTGTCTTGTAGAATTTCACGAGATACGTTCAGTGGTAAATCGTTTGAATCTAGTAAGCCTTTTACAAAGCGAAGGTAGCTTGGCATGAATTGCTCAGCATCATCCATTACAAACACACGTTGTACGTAAAGTTTTAAACCACTTTGACGTTCACGGTTCCATAAGTCGAAAGGTGCTTTTTTAGGAATATATAAAAGGCTAGTGTATTCAGTTTTACCTTCAACCTTATTATGTGCCCAGCTAAGTGGCTCTTCCCAATCATGGCTAACATGCTTGTAAAACTCTTTGTATTCATCATCAGAAAGCTCTGATTTATCGCGTGTCCACAATGCAGTCGCGCGGTTAATGCTTTCCCACTCACCTGGTACTGCTGGAATTTTTTCGCCGTCTTCGCCTTCAGATTCAGGCACTTCTGCTTTAAACATTTGTACTGGCGTTGAGATGTGATCAGAGTATTTAGTAACGATACTACGTAGGCGCCAGTCATCAGCAAATTCTTTTTCTTCATCGCGAAGATGTAAAATAATGTCGGTACCACGGCCTTCTTTTTCAATTTCTTGAAGTGTGTATTCGCCTTCACCTTGAGATTCCCACTCATAAGCGGTTGTTTCACCGGCTTTGCGTGTACGAACAGTGACTAAATCAGCAACAATAAATGCTGAGTAAAAACCAACACCGAATTGACCAATTAACTGTGAATCTTTACTTTGATCACCCGTTAAGTTTTTGAAAAACTCAGCAGTACCCGACTTTGCAATAGTACCTAATGAGCTAATGATTTCATCGCGCGTCATACCAATACCATTATCTGAAATGGTAATTGTATTTGCTTCTTTATCTGCACTAATACGAACACGTAAATCGGCATCACCTTGATAAAGGTCACCTTGAGATAATGCTAAAAAGCGTAACTTGTCTGCTGCGTCTGATGCATTTGACACAAGCTCACGTAAAAATATTTCTTTATTAGAATAAAGAGAATGAATCATTAAGTTTAATAATTGTTTTACTTCTGTTTGAAAGCCTAATGTTTCTTTTTGTGCTGCAGTCATTTATATATCTCCAATTTGCAAAGTGTCTGCGTTATGCACTTAATATGGGGTGAGGTGTTAGAACTTCAAGGGAAAAATTTAAAAAAGGTGAAACGAAAACAAAGAACCATTAATTTGTTTAAAACGAATGCGGACAATTAATATGAATCTTTTCACCAGTTGTTGGATGTTCAAAATATAAATCGCTGGCATGTAATTGTAACCGCCGTGCCATATGTTCACTTTGCGCACTTTTATATAAATCACAGCCTAAAATTGGGTGCCCTATAAACTGGCTGTGTATTCGTAATTGATGGGTACGCCCAGTAATAGGTGTAAATTGCACTAAGGTTCTGCACGGCTGCCTGAGCCGCTCAAGTACTTTATATTCACTCAGCGCTGTTTTACCTGTCGATTGGCAAATTTTAACACGCGGAAAAAGCAGTTTATCTTTTGCAATTGGCGCAGTAATTTGCCCTTCATCAACAGCCAAGCATCCCTCTAACATGGCTACATAACGCTTTTGAATAGTACGCGCTTGAAATTGCTTATTAAGGTGCTTTGACGCAATCGCGTTTAACCCAACAATCATAATGCCCGATGTGCCCAAATCTAGCCGATGCGGTAACTTAGCCTCTGCAAATGCAGCTGTTAAGCCCTTTTGACCATTTACTAAGCGGTAATGCACTGAGTCCCAATTAAGCGGATTTTTACCCGACAAACTTAATAACCCACTGGGTTTATTGATCAGTAAAATATCGTCATCTTGATATAATATTTCAATAAACCCGTCGCACTTAGGGGCTACAAAATCATCAACTATAATGGGTTGTTCTGAAGGTGTTTGCGATGTTGAGTTAGCCATTAAGTTAATCATTAAACTAGTCACTATCTTTTGAATGAAGCGCTTTTAAAGCCAATACTTTTTCACGTAAATCATCTGCTACTACTTTATCAGCAGCAATCGGGGCACCGACTGCAACCGACACCAAAGACCATTTAAATCGAGGCAATTGCCATTTAGCTTTACGACTAAACATGCTGCCCCATAACCCCCCTAAGTGCACAGGAATAACGGGCACAGGTGAGCGCTCAATAATGCGCTCGATTCCACGGCGAAAAATATCCACTGAGCCGTCACTGGTTAGTTTTCCTTCAGGGAAAATACCAACAAGTTCGCCTTTATTAAGCGTAGCAGCTACTTCGTCAAAGGCTTTTTTAAACGCTTCTGGATTGGTTTTTTCACTGTTAATGGGAATAGCCTTAGCCATTTTAAATAACCAATGTAGGGCCGGCGAATAATAAATAGGGGCAAATACCATAAACCGGATAGGCCTTGGTGATGCGGCTAAAATAAACATCCAATCAACAAAGCTGACATGATTACACACGACAACCGCAGCGCCTGCATCAGGTATATTACTTTCACCTTTTGTACGCACTCTGTACATACAAATAGCTAAAATATATATAATAAATCGTAAAAAGAACTCTGGTACTTTGGTATAAATATAAACAGAGATAAGCAAGTTTAGCCCAGCAAGTAACAGTAGCAACTCTGAAATACTCCACTGAAAAACAGACAGCGTTACAATACTTAAAACAGCACTGCCCACCATAAACAGTGCATTTAATACATTGTTAGCCGCTATAACTCGTGAGCGACTCGACTCTTCAGTACGCTGTTGAATAAGCGCATACAGCGGTACAGTGTAAAAACCAGAGCCAATACCAATGCCTGCCATCCATACAAAGTGCCACACCATATCGCCTGTTTTTAATAGCTCCTGAAGCGTCATTAACTCAGGGTGTTGAGGTAAATAAGAGCTAATGGCTGGCTCTTGGCTCAGTAAGTATAAAAACAAGGTAATTAAGATAGCGCCAAAAGGCACAATTCCTAATTCTATTCGAGAGCGAGAAAGCTTTTCACACAGTAACGAACCAATAGCAATACTTAGTGAAAACACAACAAGTGCGCTAGTTACAACCAGTTCATCGCCGCCCATTGTGTGTTTTACATAATTTGGTAGGGACGTTAAAACGATGGCGCCAATTAACCAAAACCAACTGATCCCAAGGACTGATTTACCAACCGATTCTGTTTGCGAATTAAGTGCTGAAAATACGTTTTTTGTCGATGAAAATATATTATAGGTAAATTTTAAGTTAGGCTCGTTTGCTTCACTAGTGGGTATAAAGCGACTGCTCACATAACCCATCACGGCCAAGACTAATACGGCAATACTTATAAGCGTAGGCCCTACTGATTGAGTAATATAATAAGTGCCAAAAATTGTACCCATTAGTATCGCCACAAACGTGCCTGATTCAACCAAGCCATTTGCTTTTGTTAATTCATTAGGTGCTACGTGCTGCGGTAAAATAGAATATTTTAATGGACCAAAAAACGTACTTTGCACGCCCATTAAAAATACGGTGGCTAACATTAGCCACACATACTGCGTTAAAATAGAAACTGCCCCTACAACCATAATAGGGATTTCACATAGTTTTACGATTCTAATCAATTTTGATTTTTCTGTTTTTTCTGCAAGCTGCCCTGCCATCCCTGAAAATAAAAAGAACGGAAGAATAAATAACCCAGCAGCAATATTTGAATAAAGTGCGCCATCTGCAAGCGTTGCAGCCTGAAATATCAATAGAATAAGCACTGATTGCTTATACACGTTATCGTTTATCGCTGAGAAAAACTGCGTAATAAAAAGCGGTAAAAAACGCTTACTACCGAGTAATGCACCTTGATAGGGTTGGTTATCTTTCATTGTATTCCTTACTAATTAGAGACATAGCCCAAAAATAAATTAGATTGTTTTTAAGCTTACCTTAAAAACGAAAAAGCCTACATGATTTAATCATGTAGGCTTTGGTAATTTGTTTTCAAATAGTGACTTAGAGCTAGTCTTGAGTAACTAGGCGCCTGCCGCTAAAGGCATGCATAAGTGTTCTACCATCTACTAAATCAAGCTCACCTCCCACAGGAATACCATGGGCAATACGTGAAGCGCCTACTTTGTATTTATGACAAAGCTGAGCAATATAATGTGCGGTAGTATCGCCTTCAACCGTAGGGTTAGTCGCTAAAATAACCTCATTAATATCGCCTTGAGCAAGCTTTTGCTCTAAAACATCTAAGCCAATCTCTTTAGGACCAATACCGTCTATTGGCGATAAGTGACCCATTAATACAAAGTATAGACCTAAATACTGACCTGTTTGCTCGATGGCAAGTACGTCAGTAGGCGATTCAACAACACATAATATACCGCTGTCTTGGCGTTTTGTACTTAAACAAATATCGCACTGAGCTTGTTCGCAAAAAGTACGACAAGACTGACAATGCCCTATGGCTGTCATTGCTTTAGTCAATGCATTGCCCAGCTGAGTGCCTCCCTTTCGGTCGCGCTCAAGCAAGTGAAAAGCAATACGTTGCGCTGACTTTGGACCAATGCCCGGTTGACAGCGCAGTGCTTCTATAAGCTGATTTAAACTATCTGAAAGTTGCATTATTTACTTAAAACGGCATTTTCATACCTGGTGGTAATTGCATACCGCCAGTTACTTTACCCATGCGCTCTTGTGTTTCTTCAGCAACACGGCGTACAGCATCGTTACATGCTGCTGCAAGTAAGTCTTCAATCATGTCTTTGTCGTCTTCCATAAGGCTTTCATCAAGCTGAACACGACGTACATTGTGGTTACCAAGCATGGTTACTTTAACTAAACCGGCACCGGCTTCGCCAACAACTTCTAATGTTGCGATTTCGTCTTGGGCTTTTTGCATGCGATCTTGCATTTGCTGCGCTTGCTTCATCATGTTGCCCATTCCACCTTTAAACATAACTTTCTCTCTTTCTTTTAATACATTAATTAACATGAACATAAGGGCGATTGTAAGTAATTACAATGCCTGAATACTGTTTTCGTCAATTTCGGCGCTAAATACTTGCTGAAATTGTACTATGTTTTCATCAGATGTGATCACATCGATTGCTTGTTGATGACGACCTGCATCAATTTTTTGCTGAATAAGATAAGGAGAGTCAATAACTCCCTTAGCAAAATTAATACTTAACGACACGTTATGCTCATAAATACTCGACAATGCGGCATCTAATCTTTGGCGAAGCATCGGTGTATCTAAATGCTTTTGTGATTCATCAACGTCTATATGTAAACTGTTGCCTTGCTTGGTAAATATTGAATGCAATGCAAATTGGCGCATACGACCCCCCAGTCCCATACGTTTAATTAAATAAGCCCATTCATCTTGTTGATGTGCAAATCTAATTTCACTAATTGGACTTTGAAAATCATCAGGCACGGGAATGCTAATTTCCTCGGGCGCTGCTTCAGGTACTTTTTGAGGATTTATTTGCTCAAGTAGCTCTGGCGCTAGATTTTCGGTAATTGTTTGATGCTTTTCTTTAAAATCAACTTTTCGTGCTGGTTTTGTATTAGCGTGACCATGTGCCTGGCTTTCGCTCCCTGTTAGTGGGAGCTCATGCTTTTTTTCACTTGCACCTGCACTATCATTTACCCAAGGTGGGGGATCGCTAGGTGCTACGCTTGTAACGCTGTTGAGCTCGTTTATATTTTCAGCGGTACTATCTTGGTGAACACTTTGAGCTTTAGGCATTCTTTGCTGGTGTTCAGGCTTTTTAGCGGGTGCTTGGTTTGGCTGCGCTGCTACATTATTTGCAGAGGTGCTTGTACTCTTGCTTGATAACCTACCCGCACCGGATATGTTTCTATCACGTAAAATACGAGCAATGGCAGATTGCGCCTGCGCTTCTTGTTCAGCTATTGGCGTACTTGCATTGTGATTTGTTAAGGGCTCTGAATGAGGTTCTGAGTTTGCAGTAGGTGCAGGGTTAAAACCCTGATCTACAGCGCTACTCATTATATCGTCAAATTGCGAGGCCAGCGTTTGTTCAGCATCACTATGGAGCATATAAGCTTCATCTTCACTTTGTCGCTGGGCTTGAGCATCTGAAACAACATTGGTTTGTGGTTGCTCTTTAGCTAAAGCCTGTTGCTTTGAAGCGTTTTCACTTTGTTGAACCGGTTGCTCTACTGCAACTTGGGCAGGCTCATTATTACTTTGCACGACTTCATTATTTGATGACTGAGCGGCTGCGTTAGCTGAAGGCTCTATCTCAACGGCTTTAGGCTGCTCTGGATTGCTAACTGGCTTAATATTATTTACTGGAGCACTGCTTTGGCCAGCTACGGTGTTTTGCGATGTTTTATTTTTATTTAATATATCTCGCAGTGCATTTGCACGGCCTTGTTTATTTGGGGCCGGCTCTTCGTTTGCTGTGTGTACAGTTTGTTGTGCGTCTGTAGGCTTAAATGCTAATAATCTTAGCATAATCATTTCAAAACCTAAGCGAGGCTCTGGTGCCCATTGTAAATCTTTTTTACCATTTAACAGTAACTGATAATAAATTTGAATTTGTTGTGGGCTCGTATGTTGTGCAACATGAGCAATATAATCTACATTTTTTTCATCTAGCCCTGCCGCTTCTGGCACTAACTGGGTTAGTTGGGTCAAATGCGTAAGTGCAATTAAATCATCAAGCAATGCCACATAATTAGGATTACGACTTGCCACCTGCGCAATCTCATCCATTAGCGCAGCGCCATCTTGTGCAAGTAATGCTGCAAGCAAGCTTTGGCTATAATGAGTATCCATTAAACCAAGCATTGTTTGTACTGCTTGATTATTAATATCACCATTTGTTTGCGCAATAGCTTGGTCGGTTAAGCTAAGCGCATCACGCATACTGCCATCAGCGGCTTTTGAAATAATGCTAAGTGCATCGGTATCAAAGCTAAGCTGTTCTTGAGTAAGTACGTGTTCAAGCTGTGTTTTAATCTCACTTTGCGACAAGGCATTTAGATTGAATTGTAAACAGCGAGATAAAATAGTAACTGGTAGTTTTTGAGGATCCGTCGTCGCCAATAAAAATTTCACATGCTCTGGTGGCTCTTCAAGCGTTTTTAAAAGCGCATTAAAGCTGTGCTTAGAAAGCATGTGAACTTCATCGATTAGGTATACTTTATAACGTCCACGCGTTGGTGCATATTGAACATTATCAAGTATTTCGCGAGTGTCTTCTACTTTTGTACGAGAAGCCGCATCTATTTCGAGTAGGTCAATGTAGCGCCCTGCTTCTATATCCAAACAGCTGCTACATTGTCCACACGGATTTGCAGATATACCTTCATCGCAATTTAAGCTTTTAGCAAAAATACGTGCAATGGTGGTTTTACCTACACCGCGGGTTCCAGTGAATAAATAAGCGTGATGCAGTCTATTTTGCGTAAGCGCATTTACAAGCGCTTGCTTAACATGAGACTGCCCAACCAATTCATGAAAGGTTTGAGGACGCCATTTTCTCGCTAGAACCTGATAACTCATCGATTACTCGCCTTCGAATTCAACCAATTTTAGGATTTTAATACCCATTTTTTTGATGCGCTGCTCGCCACCAAGTTCTGGTAGTGATACAACAAATGCTGCATCTGTGGCTTCGCCACCTAGTTTATTAACTAGCTTAGCAGTGGCTTCAATGGTGCCACCAGTTGCTAATAGGTCATCAACTAGTAATACTTTGTCGCCAGGTACAATTGCATCTACATGCAGTTCTAGCGTGTCTTCACCGTACTCAAGTAAGTAATCTTGGCGAATAACTTCGCGTGGTAACTTACCTGGTTTACGTACTGGAATAAACGGAATGCCTAACGCATAAGACAATGGCGCACCAAAAATAAAACCACGTGATTCTGTGCCTATGATTTTAGTAAAGCCCTGATCTTTATATTCTGCGATAAACGCGTCAATAGTTGCTTTAAAGGCTTCTGGATTTGCCATTAAAGTGGTTACATCGCGAAACATAATGCCCGCTTTTGGATAATCAGCAATTGTAGTTATGCTGTTTTTGATAATTGCTGGTGTTACTTGAGTCATAATTTTAACTGCTCAATTGTTTATATTACAAAGCAGGTGATTATAACCTTAACTAACCTTTAATTGCGAGTTTGGCGTTATTATAAAAGAAGTATTAAATATGGACGGGGTAATTAAAATAAAGTGGTTCAAGGCTGAAGTTAGCAACAGCCTTAATAAACGCTATACATTTTACGTTAAGCTAGTGATCCAGCCTAATATTGCATTTAAACAACCAATCCCTGCAAATACAGCTAAAAAAGCAAGAAAGTAAGTAACGTTGAACGGATCTTTAAAGTCTTTATCATCTGACATTGGTACAACCTTTTATTAAGCACGGCAAATAAGGCTGCCATAATAGACGATGTAAAATCATCAATAAAGACCTTAGTCTTGATTTTTTGTCACAATTACCCCTCGTTCAACCATAGCATTAAGAGTAACCAGTGCACCTTGAGTAATTTGCTCTGCATTAAATTGTGGTGCATGAGCTAATACCTGTTGGCAGACGTTGTCAAATGTCGCGCCTTCGCTTGCCTCTATGATTGACAATAGCAAAGCTGTCATCGCATTCGTAGCCAGAAATTGAACGTCGTCATTTTCGTCTCTATATACAACAAAATAATTAGGCTGAGGTGATGGCTCTTTTGGTTTAAAGCGATTGCTAATATTTTGAACCGGAAATTGATAACTTAAATTTCTTGCCGTTTTCGATAAATATAAAGCTGAACTAGTGAGCGCTGTTGTTTGTAATTTTTTCTCTTGCTCATCTTCGTGTGCAATGGATACATCTAGCTCTACCCATTCATAATGGGCAAGCTCAAGCATAAACACGGGATCGTATTTTTTCATTTTATAATCACTTGATAAGTAATTAATAAACTCCCCTGCTATGTCTAAAAAGTACGGCGAATGACAATCATATTCGCTAAAAAACTGGCGTACGAGGGCTTGCCATTGCTTCTGGGTATATAACGTTTTTAATACCGGAAAACCTGATGATATAAAACCTTCAATGTTATTAAAAAATAGGTCGCGATAAATAGCCATACGCCTGTCTTCGATACCGCTGGGCTTTTTATTTTTTTGAGGCTCGCGAATATGCGCCATAAATTCGTTTTGTATTTCAATAAAGCTCATAACTAGGCACTCTTTTAATGTTGATAAAGGCTTATATTAAGCTCGTTGTTTTGAAACAGTTGAATCAAAGTGTTTAGCCTGTAGATCATGAATTATATCTAACTCTTTGGTTAAAACATTCATGGTAGGAATATTAAAATCGCGCTCAAGCAAGGTTGGAAATACGCCATGCACTTCGTATGCTTTATCGAGTAGCTCCCAAACAGGATCAATCACATCAGCGCCATGTGTATCAACAATTAAGTCATCAGCCTCATTATAATGGCCAGCAACATGCCCATAGGCTATACGATTAGAGGGTAACCCAGTTAAAAATGCTTGCGCGTTGTAGCCATGATTTATCGAATTAACATAAATGTTATTCACATCAAGTAAAAGCTTGCAGTCAGCTTGCTCTAAAATAATATTCGTAAATTCAAGCTCTGATAATTGCTGTCCAGGAGCACCATAATAGGAAACATTTTCTATCGCAATTTGCTGCTCTAGTATGTCTTGAACTTGTTTAATGCGAGGTACAACATGTGCTATGGCATCTTGTGTAAATGGAATGGGCATTAAGTCATACATATGCCCTGTACCGGAGCAGTAACTTAAGTGCTCACTAAAAATTTTTATATTGTGCTCTTCAAAAAACACTTTTAAAGACTTAACAAATTCAACATCAAGAGGTTCGGGAGAACCGATAGACAGTGATAATCCATGACACACAAAATTATTAGCATCGGTTAATGTTTTAAATTGCTTTTTAAAGCGTCCACCCAGTTTTAACCAGTTCTCTGGCGCAACTTCTAAAAAGTCTACTTGATTAGGCACATGCTCAAGCAGCTCATCAAGCATCTCTCGTCGTAGGCCAAGGCCCACCATCCCAAAATCTTTACTTTGAGTTTGTATCATAACTACCTCTAACTTAACAAAAAAGGGCCTTAGGGCCCTTTTAGCATAACTTATTTAGAATAAGATATTAACGGCCACCACATTTACCTTCGCCGCACTTACCTTCTTTTTTAGTTTTTTTAGCGTCGCCGCCACATTTACCTTCACCACATTTGCCTTCTGTTTTAGCTTTTGCGTCTTTTGCATCGCCGCCACATTTGCCTTCGCCGCATTTGCCTTCTTTTTTATCTTTTGCGTCGCCACCACATTTGCCTTCGCCGCATTTACCTTCTTTTTTATCTTTTGCGTCACCGCCACATTTGCCTTCACCGCACTTACCTTCTGCAGCATCTAATTGGTAACCTGTTACTAGTTGTTGAAACTCAAATGGGTTAGCTTGTACATCTGCAGATACAAAACTTGCAGAGCCAACTACTACTGCACCTAAAGTTAACGCGATTGTATTTTTTTTAACTGTATTCATTTTATGACTCTCTTTAATCAAGGATTGTAAATCTCAGCAATAAAAATGTATTTTTAAATTGCTTGTATGCTTAAGTAGACCCGTACAAAAATAAAAACTTTCATTTATTTTCATAATATTTACTTTTGCAATTTATACATCAAATATGGGCGGTAATTACAGATTTATCAATGTGTGATTTACAGGTAAACTATGCCTCCAGTTTTTTATCAAAATTAATCTCTTTATGAAACTTGTTTTAGCACCTATGGAAGGTGTCGTTGATTTTAAAATGCGCCAATTACTCACAGACATTGGTGGGTTCGATTTGTGCGTTACAGAGTTTGTAAGAGTGGTTGAAACATGCTTACCTGACAAAGTTTTTCATCGATTTTGCCCTGAACTACATAATAATGGATTTACACGAGCAGGTACTCCTGTGCGTGTTCAATTACTCGGTCAAGAAGCAAATCCGTTAGCCGAAAATGCAATAAGAGCAATCGCATTAGGGTCCCATGGGGTCGACCTAAATTTTGGTTGCCCAGCAAAAACAGTTAATCGTAGCCGAGGGGGGGCTGTACTGCTTAAAGACCCTGACCATATGTATACGATTATTAAAGCAGTCCGAGATGCTGTAGATGATGAACATGAAGTAAGTGCAAAAATTCGCTTAGGCTTTGATGATGACAGTAACAGCCAAGAAATTGTTGATGCTGTGGTAAGTGCAGGTGCAAATAGTGTAGCTATTCACGCCAGAACCAAACGAGATGGTTATAACCCGCCAGCTTATTGGGAAAAAATTCCACCAATAATAAAAGGTAAGAATATTGCCGTTGTTGCCAATGGTGAAATTTGGCAAGTAGAGGACGCAATGCTTTGTCAAAAACGAAGTGGGTGCACTGATTTAATGCTTGGTCGTGGCGCCCTTTCGCACCCTGATTTAGCAAAAAAAATTAAAGCTCATGTAAATAATGAGCAATATGATAGCCTTGAGTGGGAGCATATTATTTATCACTTAATTCACTCAGCTATTCATCAAGACCCCGCGAAGGATGAAAAATACTTTGCTTCACGTACTAAACAATGGCTTGGTTATCTAAAACGCCAGTACCCGCAAGCTATCGATTTGTTTGATGAAATCAGACGTTTAAAAAGTAAAGAAGATGTGGCGAGCGTATTAAATAAATATGCCAAAGCACCTCAACTTGATTCAAATCATAACGACTAACTTAAAGACTCTAGATAATATCAGAATAACGTAAAGCCCATTTAATAAGGTTGTACTGATAATGCATCATCAAAAAAGACTTAACGATGAAATAGCACAAGTTAAATTAAATATATTAACCATGCTTTCTAAATCAGCTTACCCTGCACATCACCATTTAATACAAATTTTAGCTGATACAGCAAATAATGAATGGTTAGACTGCGCCGCAGAGAAGTTAGGCCCTGAGTATGCACTTTTAATCAGTCGCATGACCAAACTAGAAGCCGCACTAAGTCAAATAGAAATTGGCCAGTATGGCTACTGCTGTGATTGTGAAGAAAAAATATCAGCTAAGTCACTTGAACTAGACCCCGCAACTCAACGGTGTACAAAGTGCGCACAATAAGCGCACTTTCAAATCATTATATAATGTGTTGTATAAAGCTAAATGATTGCCCTGGGTAGAGAATTATATCTTCAACCAAGTACTGGGCCTCTTCTGGACTCATTTGTAGGCGCTTTATAAGGTTTACCTTTGCTTGAGGCAAAGTCCACGCATGGTAGTGAATACCTATATCTGATTCCATCATCGCAAGCATCAATGTTTTATCTTTATTAGACATATCCATAGCGCTCGCCATTGCAGGTAAGTCTTGATAGTTAGCCTGCCAATCTAAACCTTCTATTAATTTTTCATCAGATAAATACTGAACTAAAAACGATTTTTGGTGAGAAGTTGGCAGCTTACTGTCGAATGCAACACGATCTAATACTTTTATTTTTTCGTTTAAAAGAGTAACCCATTCTAACGGTGAATGTACTTCGCCACTAAAGTAATTAAGTTTGCTCTGATACCACTGAGTGCCATTTGGCAGACCTCTTAGACCCACACTTCCTCTTGGCTTATAACTAGCTAAATAATCGCTAAAAGCTCTTATATGGCTTTTAAGCGCTGGTTGAACATCGTTACTTGCTATCGCACTTAATACATAGCTTTGTAACAATGTAAGTTCAACCTTGTTCAGCTTTAAATTGCTTTGTTGAGCACTGTCTAGGGTATCTTGGGTTAACTTGAGCCAAGTAATAACATTATCCGGTGTGTTTTTTGAGCCTTCAAAAGCGAGCATGTTTTCTAAAACATTTACTTGGGCCGGCCAATTAAAGTAGCGTTCAGGGAAACGCTCTGCAATTACCAGATAGTTTACTTGCGCAATTTGATTTAGATTAAGCTCCATACCCATTAGGCTCTGATAAATAGTATGGCGTTTTGTTAAGTAAGCATCAGAGAAAACCAATTGATCTTTTTCAATGTTATTGCCTTTAGTAGCACCTGTTTGTACAAGCGCCATGTTTAAAGCTTTTAAAGCGACTTGTGCGTCCTCAAACGACTCATAAGGTTGAGGCTGCTTTGAACATGCAGCTAAAAATAGGCACAGTAGTGATGATAAAAAGAGCTTTTTATACATAGTAGTTCCAATAAAAAAAGCCCCAGAGGGGCTTTTTATAAGTTGCTTAAGCTAATTAAAATTAAATTTTAACACCGTTGCGAGCGGCTTTATCTTTAATATATGTAGACCAACCTTTTGCAAACTTACGTGTGCGAGGGTCATCCATAGCTTTAGTAATTGCAGCATATGCTTGCTTATACTTTCCTTGGTAGTAATACGCTTCAGCTAAATCTGAATAAATTGTGCCTTTTTTGTCAGAGCCAAGCTCTAATGCTTTGTTCAAGCGAACAATAGCAGCACTGAATTTTTCAGATTGTAAAAGTAATGAACCTGCTTTGCGGTAAAGCTCAGCGTCGTCATCAAATTTAGCAGCATCTTCGTAGTACTTAGCAGCTTTTTCTAAATCTTTAGAACGATGGTAATTACTCGCAATCGCGCTAACATTCTGCTTTGTACGTTCTACTTTTTCACTCTTAATGGCCTTTTCTAGCGTTACAGCTGCTTTATAAGGGATCTCATTTAGAGAGTAAAAGTTAGATAAGACTTTATACTCAACTTCATTTTCAAAGTAACCATTCTTGTATGCAACTTCCATAGTTGCTAAACCTTTAGAATAATCTTCAGTTTGTAGGTAATACTTACCTAAGCTAACCCAAGCTTTTTTATCATCAGGCCATACACGAACAATTTCTTCGCCAATTTTAACCATGTTTGCATAATCTTTAAGCTCAAAGTATGCGCCAAGTTTTAATTGGTAAGGGCCTTTGTTAGGCTCTTTTTGAAGTTTTATTGCCTTATCTGCTGGTTCAAAAACATCACGGTATTGCTCTAACTGATAGTTAGCTTGAGCAATACGTGTATAAACCGTAGGGTCCTCTTCACCGGTAAAGTCCATCCAAGCTACATATGCTTTTTTAGCTTCTTGGAACTTTTCTGTACCAGCGTATAAGTCACCTAACAACTTAAGAGTTTGTTCTTGATCAGCAAAGTTTAAAACATCAGGTGCAACGGCTTGCTTAGAGTACTTGATCGCTTCGTCATACTTTTCTTTTTGAGCGTACATGCTACCTAAGTAACGATTTACGGTCGCTTTATCAAAGTCATTCGAAGGCTCGATTTCTCTAAGCAAAACAATTGCTTCATCAACTTTTTCTTCGTTGTACAAATCAAATGCTTTAATTACTTTTTTACCAGTACGCTCGCCCATGATTTTAGTTTTTGCTTTTTTACGCTCTTCAATCTTTGCGTAATCCGGCGCTGCTAAAACAGATGCACTTAAAGTAGCACCCGACACAGACATAAGAATTGCAAGAGCAGTTACTTTAGAAAAATTTCTCATTACTCGCCTCCTTAGTTGCCTTGGTTAAGTTTAAAGTCTAATTGAACTTGTAAACCTGGTTGTTTCTGTGGTTTTCCGTCAATGATCTTAGGACGGTACTTCCACTTACGCAGTGCACGTTTAGCTTCACGGTCAAAGATACGTTTCGGTTCTGCGTCAATTACTTCAACGTCAGTTACTCCACCTAGCTCATCAATTGTGAATGAAAGTTGAACCCAACCTTCTTTACCATCACGTGCTGCTTGCGTTGGATATTTTGGTTCTATACGAACGATAGGTGTCGCATCACCATCTCGTCCAAATGCACCAGGACCACTTAGTCCACCTGCCGAACTACCAACATCAATGCTTCCCATATTAAATGACATAGCACCAGGATTTGGATTATTATTTTCCGGCTGTGGCGGCTGCGGTTTAGGCGGCTGCTTTGGCGGTGGCGGAGGAGGAGGCGGTACACGCTTCCTCTCCTGCACCTTAGATTCAGGCGGATTCGTCATTATTTCGACTATGATCTGCTCTTTTTGTTCCGTATTACGGTCAGCCCCACCAGAGATGAGGAATGCCATGAAGTAGAACAAGCCGAAAGTAACTGCCCCACCTGCAATCAGTGAAAACAGAAAACGAATCATTACTGATCTCCAGCTATTGAAATTCTCAGGTTATCACCCGTCGCTTTAATCTGGTCCATAACTTTAACCACTACGCCGTGTTTTGCTTCTTTATCAGCTTGCAAAATTACAACTTCAGTAGGTTGTTCTGCTAATAAACTTTCGATTTTTGCTGAAATACGTTCAACATCAACCTGCTGTTTATCAATCCAGATCTCGCCGTTACTACGAATAGCAATAAAAATGTTAGCATTTTTTTGCTTAGTAGCTTGAGCCGCTTTAGGTTTATTGACCTCGATACCAGCCTCTTTAACGAACGATGTAGTTACGATAAAGAAAATAAGCATGATAAATACGATGTCAAGCATTGGCGTCATATCAACCGCTGCTTCTTCTTCTTCACGAAAACGTTGTTTACGTGCCATATTTAATTCTCTCTCTAGTGATGAGGCATACTATCAATAAGTTTGGCTTTCACCATTTTAGCTTTTGTCTCAAGACGTGAGCTAAAAAATACTCCAGATAGTGCCGCAACCATTCCAGCCATTGTTGGGATTGTTGCCATTGAAATACCTGATGCCATTAAACGTGCGTTACCCGTACCCTGGTTGGCCATGGTTTCAAAAACCGAGATCATACCAGTAACAGTACCAAGTAAGCCTATTAAAGGACAAACAGCTACTAATGTCTTAATCAACAACATACGCTGATCTAATTTTTCAGACGCTTCAGAAATCCATGCTTCACGGATTCTGTGTGCGTACCAAGACGTAGTGTCTTGGCGGGCATCCCACTTTGCTACAATTTCTTTCGCTGTGCGAGGAAATTCTGCAAGTAGGAACCAATAGCGCTCAATCATTAAAACCCACATAAGAAAGAGTGCTATCGCGACCACGTATAAAACCTGGCCGCCTGTGCCAACAAAATCCCTGATAGATTCCCATATCTCCATCAGGACTAGCATTAGGCTTTCTCCTTCTCCGCGTGAGTAGCAACGATACCCGCGCTTTGCTCATCAAGGATGTGTAATACCGACTTACTACGACCAGCTACAAGAGCATGAAGTAGAATTAGTGGTAATGCAGCAATTAGACCTAGCGCTGTAGTTACAAGTGCTAGAGAGATGTTACCTGCCATGATCTTCGGATCACCCGTACCGAACAATGTGATTGTTTGGAACGTTAAGATCATACCGATTACTGTACCTAGTAGACCTAGTAACGGTGCGATTGCAGCAAGAATCTTAATTATATTGATACCAGCTTCAATGCGTGGCGTTTCACGTAGAATCGCTTCATCAAGTTTAAGCTCAAGGTTTTCAACATCTTGGTTCTTGTTGTCATGGTACACTTTAAGAATACGACCCAGTGGGTTATTTGTATTCGGTGTAGCAACATTTTTAAGCTGGCTCTTAATCTTACTAGTAGTAAGTGTAAGGTCAACAAAGCGGATTAGAGTAATTAGCATACCTAGGCCAAGTAAAGCCGTGATGATATAACCAACTACGCCACCTTGATGGAAGTATTCCATAAGGGTCGCTTTTTGAGTGTTGATACGTAAGATAGCACCACGAGTCGGATCTATGTAAACACCAGCGTAGTTATCTGGTGATGTATTTTCTAGAGCCGTGATACCGTCTAAGATATAACCGTCTGGTTGCTTACCTAGAGGCTGGATAGACTTAGTCTCTGGTGAATAAATTAAGTAACCATCGTCTGTAACTAAGTTAAAGTTACCGATACGTGTTACTTTTTTCATTGACGGGTTACCGTCAAGACCAGCAACTTCAGTTTCAAAAGTTGAAACTTTAGCTGATTCTGTCATTTCAGTTTGAAGTGAAATCCAAAGTTCTTCAAGTTCGCGAACTGTAGGAAGTTCTTTAGCAGCTGCTAACGAACGTAAGATTTCAGCACGACCTGGTTTTTCAGCACTAACTAGTGACGCTTCGATAGAACCGATAGCATCTTGAGCTGCACGACGTACAACACCAAACATCTCACCTAAAGTACCTTGGGCACTTTGAAGAGCTGCTTCTTTTTCAGCTAGCGTATTTTCGTTTTGTGCATATTGCTTAGCTAAGCTTTCACCACGAGACTTCTCAGAAGCAAGTTGGCTTTTAGCTTTGTTAAGTAATGCTTGCTTGTCAGCACGTTCTGATAAGAACTCTTGCTCACGTTGCTTATTGATTTTACCTTCAGAGATACGCTCTTGCTTTACTTGCTCAAGAATTTTATCTAGAGCTCCAGTATTTGCATGTGCATTAAGCGCGGTACCTGCAGAAACAGTTAGTACTGCTGCAACAGCAAAACCTTTAAATAGTTTCTTCATTATTGATTACTCCGCGCCAAAGATAGGTAGTTTAACAAGTTCTAATGTCGCTTGCTTACGCGCCATACGAATAACTTCTTTAACAGGTTTTAGGTATTCTTCGCCTAATTCTTTCCACTGTTTAGTGTTGTTATCCCACACCCAAGCATGTTTCAAGTCAAAAGACTGAGCAACGTAAGTGATACGACCTAACTGACCGATATCAACGTTAATGCTTTTACCATCAACTTCTAGAGTACCTTGTGAAGCAGATACAAGAGAGCTGTATGCTGTTTCAATAGTGTAAGCTTCAAGTACTTGACGGAATTTTTCAGACGTCGTTACAGACGCAGAAACCATGATCTCACGTAGTCTTTCAACACGTCCTAAACGCGTTTCAAGATTAAATGGAACGTCCGCTTTGATGAATTGCTCAAGCGTATCGATCATGCGATACATCAAAGGCACAACGTTTTGTTTAGTGTTATCAATAGTCGCGATTTGACGATCAAACGATTCAATTGAAGCGTTTTGGCTATCAACCAAGCGCGACACGTGATCGTTATACACTTTCATAAGTTCAGTCTCATCAACAACGCTACGGTACTCAGCGATTAGCTCCTGAGTTTGACCATATACATTGTCAATTTTAGTTTGAGACTTAACCGCAGCCTTTTGAATTTGTTGACCTGCTTTTTGCACGTCATTCAAAGGATCTGCAATCACATTGCTGCTTGCAAATGCAAATGCGCCAACCAACGCAGTTGCTACAAGACTCTTTCTGATTTTAACAGACATAGTTCCCAACCAATTAAGTAATGTTACTTTTATAATTTAATTATCCTCCGAGGAGAACAACCCTGATATCTTTTAATAGATATCAACCTTCCAATAATGCTAAATGCAATTAGCGCTGTCAACTTGATGTTTACTAATCTCAGTAAATAAATAGCTAAGTTAATGCTTAAACGAAAGTACCAGCCCACAACAGTTAACATTATTGCAACGAAGCTTTTTCTTAATATTTCTATTAAAGCCTTTTAAGGGGTGTATTTATTCGCATTGCACTGACATAAAACAACATTATTGCAACATTTAGCTAAAGCTGAATTCGCACTGAAAAAAAACTAAAAAAAATATAAATTGATATAACAAAAGTTATTTTTTACACGATTTTATCGTGTTTTATCGCCTCAGTTACACTTCATCTGAAAAAACAAACCATTTGTCGCACAAAAAAACAACACTGGATAATATTTAATATCGGATACTCACGCTTTATATACGTTACTTTTAAAACTATTTTAAAACGTGTTTTTCCATAAATAGTAATAATAAACTCAACAATGCATTTCTTTTAGCAGCATAAAAGCTTTTGATAATTAAACAGGTTGTATTTACCGCTTTAAAGTATTCTTTAATACTATTTTAACGTTAAGGTTAATTCAGTAATTAAGTTAATCATGAAGAGTTACCCTACTTTATTAGTAATACACTATAAATGAAGCTTTACGTTCACATAATAAAGTAATAGAAGCACCTAGAAGCCCTTATCAATGAGTAGCCTTCGTCACACAGAGTAAGCTTGAAACAGAATTTGCATGGATTGATATTGAGCATCGATTTTATTTAAGCTGGTATCAGGCCCATTGAATAAATTCTTATGAATGGTTTTTAAAAGTATTAGAGGATTGTTTTGTCCGTTAGATTATTAGTTGTTTAGCTTTGCAAAGATAGAATGTTTGAGTAGTTTTTTAAGTTTAAAAAAAGGAGAATTTGAGGTATGAAATAAATAGATTTAAGGAAGGGGAATTATGGTGAAACAGAAACCTGCTTCACCAAGATGAACTAGAGTTCACATAATAAATTATGCTGCTTCTACGTTCTCAGCTTCAGGGCCTTTTTGACCTTGTTTGATGCTGAATGTCACTGCTTGACCTTCGCTAAGAGTGCGAAAACCAGAACCAGTGATTGCGCTGAAATGTACAAACACGTCAGGACCATTTTCTTGTTCAATGAAACCAAAGCCTTTAGCTTCGTTGAAAAACTTTACTTTACCAGTAACCGACATACTAAATTTTCCTGTAAGTCAATAATTAAAATTCAGCCATATTATTATGGCAATATCCTCCCTGAGTCAATGCTCAAAAATATGGAGGTACAGTACAGGAACAAGTAATAACCTAACCGGTAACCTTAAACGCAGCACAATATCCGTAAATTCAATACATAAAAACTCAAAGCAAGGTAAGATTAACACATTATATTTTTTTTCGCTCTATTAATTAGGAATTATTTCTTAAAAATATAAATTTGTTTTAAATCGCCTTTAACTGACTAATTTACAAGCAAAAAACTATAAGTATTATTGTAATATTTATTGCTGTAAGCGAGATCAAAAGCCACCTACAACCACCCTGTCGTCGAATTACGCTTCAATAATATCAAAAGCACAAACAAAAAAGCCGCATTAAAAATTAAGCGGCTTTAGATTTAAATATATTATTGGTTATTCGACAGACCAATCCATTGTATTTTCAGCCTTTATAGGCACAACTTCAGAGTCGCCCAATGTATAACTTGCAGGTACTTTCCATGGCTTTCTTTGTAATGTAATTGTATCTGTATTACGCGGCAATTCGTAAAAATCAGGGCCAAAATGGCTTGCAAACCCTTCAAGCATGTCCAAAGCTCCTGCATCCTCAAATGCTTCAGCATATAATTCAATAGCGGCATGAGCAGTGTATGCACCAGCACACCCACAAGCTGCTTCTTTTTTATCTTTACAATGTGGTGCAGAGTCAGTTCCTAAGAAGAATTTTTTATTTCCACTTATTGCTGCAGCCATTAATGCTTGCTGGTGAATGTTACGCTTGAGAATTGGCAAACAGTAATAATGTGGGCGAATTCCACCCGCTAACATATGATTGCGGTTATAAAGCAAGTGATGCGCTGTAATTGTTGCCGCTACATTGCTAGGTGCATTAACTACAAACTCTACTGCATCTTTAGTCGTAATATGCTCGAGTACAATTTTAAGCTCAGGAAAGTCATTTACTACATCTCCTAAAATTGTATCCAGAAATACTTTTTCACGGTCAAAAATATCAATCGACGAATCTGTCACTTCCCCATGCACTAACAGCAACATGCCTACTTCTTGCATTGCCTTTAAAGCTGGATAAATATTTTTTACTGATGTAACACCCGAGTCAGAATTAGTGGTAGCGCCAGCAGGGTAAAGCTTAGCTGCTACTATTTTACCTGTCGCTTTAGCTTTTATTATTTCATCTGGTGTAGTTTTATCCGTGAGATACAAAACCATTAATGGCTCAAAGTTGCCTTGTGGATTTGCAGACATAATGCGTTCTCTGTACGACAATGCCGTATCTGTGCACGTTGCTGGCGGAACAAGGTTTGGCATAACAATAGCGCGGCCCATGTACCTGCTAATATCCCGTACAGTGTCTTTTAACTGGTCACCATCACGTAAATGTACATGCCAGTCATCAGGGCGAGTGATAGTAAGGGTTGTTACAGAGTTTGTATTATTACTTGTCATTACTTTGTTCCACGGCTGAATTTATCCGATCATAGGCATATGATGTTTTCGAGTAAAGATTTTATTAAAAATAAAGTTTTTATATGGATAAAATTACTGAGGTACTATTTAAAAGCACAATGAGCAAATTCAATGCTATTAGCTTATTGTAATGATTTATGATTAATTAAAACTCGCTATATTAAAACTTTACAGAGTATTGAAACCACTCATCGCTTTAATTTGTACAAAAACTCAAGATTAGGTTAACTTAACTGTGAATTTAAAAATAACAAGAATAATATAAATTGCCTATGTCTTATAAAACTGATGCGACTAGAGCGCTTGAGATAAAAACTGATCAACTAAGTATCATTAATCAATTTTCATCTAGTCTATTGCAACTCGATACATTAGAAGAATTGTTTGAGTATGTTACAACACACGTTGTAAATCGCTTAGGGTTTGTTGATTGTGTCATATATCTAGCTGACAATAATGCAAATACATTAAACCAAGTTGCATCAATGGGTATTGCACACGCGCGGGACAAATATCAAGCGGAACGTAAAATAATACGTTTTAGTGAAGGTATAACGGGCGCTGTTGCAACGACCGGAAAAGCGGTAATTATTAACGATGTAACGAAAGACAGCCGTTATATCGCTGATGAACGCCCTGCTCAATCAGAACTATGTGTTCCCCTTATATATAAAGAACAAGTTTTAGGTGTTATTGATTGTGAGCACCCAATCAAAGGTTATTTTACCAATGCGCACCTTGAAATTCTTACAACAGTTGCTCACTTACTCAGCGCCAAGATTAACCAGGTTAATACAGTAAACAACTTACAAAAAACAGTTGAGCAACTCAACAATGCACAAAAATTAGAAAACAGCTTATTACAAATAGCTAACCTAACTTACAAAGCGAATGACCTAGATACATTTTTTAAAGCCTTGCATTCAATCATAAATAACTTACTTCGAGCCGATAACTTTTTTATCGCTCTATACGACAAAAAAGTAGATATACTTGACCTCGTTTATATAGTCGAAGAAGGTATAAACACTAAAACCCATCAAAAAATATCTAAAGAACAACTTAAAGACACCGCTTCATATTACCTTCTAAAAACAGAGCAAACCCTATTACTCAACAAAGATGCCTTTCAAAGTCACATTAATAACGGTGATTTTAAAATGGTAGGTCGGCAATCTGAGTCTTGGTTAGGTGTTCCATTTCAAACAAGTGATCGTATAAGCGGGGTTATCGTTGTACAAAGCTACGATAAAACACTGCATTACAACGAACACGATAGTGCTCTTCTAACGTATGTAAGTCGCCAAATAAGTATGGCAATTGATAGGCAATTAGCCCGCCAAGAACTTGAGCACAAAGCATTACATGACGAGCTTACAGGCCTTGCTAACCGCTCACTACTTATTGAACGTATAAAACATGCTATTTTACGTTTAACGCGTGCTAAAAAGAGTACTAGCCATGCCCTGTTGTATCTAGACTTTGACCGTTTTAAAAGTATTAATGATTCGCTCGGGCATGAAGTTGGGGACCACTTCCTTATAAAAATATGCGACTTGATTAAAGGTACAGTACGAAGCACGGATACATTTGCACGTTTAGGCGGCGATGAATTTGCAATTTTTATGGAAAACATCACGCATAAAAACCAAGTTAATGAAGCTTTAAACCGCATTAAAAACGCATTATCAAAACCTTTAAATATAGATAACCACTTACTCCAAGCATCAACGAGTATTGGGGTTGCCTATACAGATAACGTAAACGACAAAGCTTATATATTACTGCAACAAGCCGATGCCGCTATGTATGAAGCTAAGTCAACCGGACGTGGTCAGGTAAAGTTTTTTAATAACACGATGCGTAAAAAACTTAAAACCCATGCCGATATAGAAAACGACTTACAACACGGTATTGAACACAACGAGTTTGAACTTTATTTTCAACCAATTTTCACAATTACTACCAGTGAAGTTATCGGCTTTGAAGCACTTGTTCGTTGGCACCACCCTACAAAAGGGTTTGTACCCCCTAATGACTTTATACCGATAGCTGAAACTACAGGGCAAATTATAAATCTTGATTTACATTTACTTGATTTGGCGGCCCAGCATATTTCAAATTGGCACCAACAAGGCCATCGCTTTTTAAAAGTCACCGTTAACGTATCGTCACGACACTTTGCAAGCCTCGATTTTGTAGCGCAAATACATTCCATTTATAATAAGTACCAATTACCTCTAGGTTCTTTATGCTTAGAAATTACCGAATCTGGCTTAATAGAAAATCTAGAACTCGCCACTCAAATAATTGAAGGTCTCTCACCTTTAAAAGTAAAATTATGTCTTGATGATTTTGGAACAGGTTATTCAGCACTAGGCTACTTGCACCAACTGCCTATTCATATTTTAAAAATAGATAAAAGCTTTATTGACCATCTACAGGATTCTACTAACCCACTTGTTGAAGCCATTTTATCACTTGCGCAATCATTAAAACTTGAAGTTGTAGCTGAAGGAATAGAAACAGTTGAGCAATTAACTATTTTGCAATCCACCGCGTGCGACTATGGCCAAGGCTTTTTAAAATCAAAACCTGTTACTGCCAAAGAAGCCATATTACTAATTAATAAATCCTTATAAAAAGAGCCAGCGAGTAGGTCGCTGGCTTAGGTATTACGCATATACTCTCCCATTGAGCTAAACTTAAGCTATAAGGCAAAACGACTCTATTTTTTAAAGCACAATCTAAAGTAAGCATTCAACAAACCTCACCTCATACCGTTATCAGCATGGTTAAAACTCACGCTGAGCTAAAACGCACAGCAATCGTTATATTTAAAATACAACATGAAGCAAACTCATCTAAAACTCATCAAACCAGTTTTTAAATGACTTTTATCATTACTAACTCTAATATTTTCACGATTCATAGCGATAAACTGCAATAAAACGCATAATTTTAGCCATCTAGACGTTGAAACGTTTTTTATATAGGCGTAGTATGTAATTAATCTGAGCTGAACTCACTTTTCCCATGAGAATTTTTAAAGATGATTGGTATTAAACATTTAAAAACCATAGCAACCCTAAAAGAAACAGGATCTTTGGTTAATACAGCACGAGAGTTATTTTTGACACAGTCTGCTTTATCTCATCAAATCAAAGATTTAGAGAATAAATTGGATTGCCAATTATTTGAGCGTAAAACTCAACCAGTCCGCTTTACCCCTCAGGGAATGCTATTACTTGAATTAGCTCACGAAATATTGCCAAAAATGGAAGCGACTAAATGTCGTTTAAAAGAAAGCTTAAACCAGCCTATTTCTCAACTACGTTTGAGCGTGGAATGCCATGCATGTTTTCATTGGTTATTACCTACTATTAAAGAATTTAATAACTTTTGGCCTGATATAAAAATTGATTATGAACGTGGCTTTAGTTACGACGCTATTCCTGACCTACTAAGCGATGAGCTCGATTTAGTTTTAACGTCTGACATACGCGAACCCGACACATTAGAATACGCGCACTTATTTGATTTTAAATTGAAGCTTATTGTGGCACCGGATCATGAACTTGCTAAAAAAGCGTATGTAACAGCGCTTGATTTAAAAAACGAAACTATTATTTCATACCCTATCCCGCGAGAACGCCAAGATATATTTAAGCATTTCATTCAAAATGCACGTTTTGACGGTACATTAAAAACGGTTGACCAAGGATTACTTATTTTTCAACTAGTAAGTGCCGGCATGGGCGTTGCCGCTTTACCTGATTGGCTAGTTACACCTTATGAAAGCCAAGGCTTAATTAAATCAATTCCTCTGGGCGCTCTTGGCCTTACTCGTCCTATGTATTTAGCGATGAAAAAAGACATGAAAGATAACCCTGTTTATCGTCACTTTTTAAATACCTGTAAGCTAAATAACGGTCGATAATCATCAATATAATAAGTAATATCGCTGTAATTAACTCTACAGCGTTTAACTCTTATGTTTGTTATTAAAAAAATGATTGGTGGTTTACTTATGCCACTGCCTCTATTTGGTTTATTTGCGTGCCTGATGCTCCCACTGGCATTTAAAGGCCGCAAATCAGCCCTCTTCTTGTCTACTTTAAGCTTAATTGTATTACTTGCATTGAGCACCCCCTTTATCGCCAATTTAATTATCCAAAATAATGAACCAGCGTCGCTTGCGTTTAATACTCTAAAGCATCCAAAAATAGACAAAATAGTTGTACTAGGTTGCGATATAAACCCAAATCCTGCACTCAGTGCTAATAATCAATTAGGTAATTGTGCGCTAACGCGCTTAGTCGAAGGTGTAAAACTGGCAAAGCACTACCCTAATGCAGAGCTTATAGTTTCAGGCGGGGGTTATAAAAATACCACTAATAGCGGGCTTATGTATCAAACGGCAATTAGTTTAGGCGTTAATAAGAGCCGTATTTTACAAAATCCAAAAGCAATGGACACAGGTGAAGAAGCTAAATTACTGGCATCAAAATTAGTCGACTTTAAAGTTGCACTAGTAACATCTGTACTGCACATGCCCCGTGCCAAAGACTTATTTAATGCTCAAGGTATTGAAGTCATAACCGCAGCTACTGATTATCATAATTTTGCTGCACTTCCATGGAGCAAGCAGTTTATTCCCAATGCTCATGCCTTACTTGTGGTTACGCAATACAGTCACGAAGTAGTAGGAAATATATGGATAAGTTTGCGCCGCTGGATAGATCCAGAGGCGCTGTAACTTATATAGCCTAATTAAACTGGGTTATCTATGTCTATAAATGTCACATCAAAACCATGCTCTTGAGCAAGTAACTCACCTAGTGCTTTTACACCATAGCGCTCTGTTGCATGATGCCCGGCTGCAAAAAAATCAATGTTTTGCTCACGAGAACTATGAATTGTCTGCTCCGATGCTTCACCCGTTAAATAAGCATCAATGCCTTGATCTGCTGCTAAGTCAATATATCCTTGCCCACCACCAGTACACAGTGCAATGGTTTCTATTTTAGCTGAACGTACTAAGCTTGTGAGCGGGGTTCGATTAAGCACTTTTGCAATTTTATCTGCAAAATCTTCACCACTTAATGGTGTTTTTAAACGCCCTTTCATTGCTACGCTATTTGAAGTTGGCTCTAGCCCTGTTTCAATTTCAATATTTAATAACTTTGCAAGTTGTGCGTTATTGCCAACTGCTGGATGAATATCGAGTGGTAAGTGATAGCCGAATAAATTAATATCGTTTGCTAGTAGTGCGCCTATGCGACGCTTTTTCATACCCGTTATTGGTTGAGATTCCCCTTTCCAAAAAAAACCATGATGAACCAAAATAGCATCTGCTTGTTGCTCAATGGCAGCTTCTATTAAAGCTTGACTTGCGGTTACACCCGTCACAATTTTTTTAATTTCGTTTTTACCTTCGACCTGTAAGCCATTTGGGCAAAAATCTTTTATTAAATGAGGTTTCAAAATGTCATTTAGGAGTTGGTTAAATTCTCTACGTTGCATACTGCTTACCTTACTTAGCACTGAATTTTGTGCAAATTTTGGCGTTTATAGGCCTAAAATGGAAGGAAAATCGCAAAAAATTGAAAAACTGTTTTAAAATAGGTATAAATACCTCTTCTTTATCTGTGTTCACAACGTATAGGGTCTCTGATGAGCAAACTAGACAAAACAGAAGTGTTATCTGCCTTTGAAGCAGCGTACGAAACTGCCAATGGTAAAAAACCTGAAATCACAACCAAACCTGGTTGGTACAGCATTGATGGCGGTAAAAATTTACGCCTAGCTGACGTAGCAGAGCTTACTAAAAAATTAAACTCTGGTAAAACAACTAAAACGAAAAAACCAAAAGCAGCTGCTCCTGTTAAAGCACAGAAAAAAGCGCCATTCACTGTTGTTACCGAAAATGAAGAAGGTTACACAGCGGAAGAACTTTGGATTGTAATTTTAGCTCGTAAAGATCATGACTGTCGCTTACCGCGCGGTGTTGTTTAATCAACATTTATGATTTTTAAAAGAAACCGCGTTAAGCGGTTTTTTTATATCCATTATTTGCCAAAAATATAAAGCTTTATAAGTTGTGTAAGGCTAAAAAAAGCGGCTATGTAGCCGCTTTAACAAAGTATAAAATAAATTACAGTTCTTCAAAATAAAGTGGTTCGCGTTCTTTTTTACCCACTTCATTCATTGTCTCTGCATTGAATAGTCGACCATTGATCATGGTGTAATCTACTTTATCCGAATCTCGAATATTTTTAAGCGGATCGCCATCTATAACCATTAAATCAGCCAGTTTGCCCACTTCAAGCGAGCCTACGTTTTTATCAAGCCCTAAATACTTAGCCGGATCGAGTGTTGAAGCACGTATTGCCTCAAGCGGTGTCATTCCGCCTTGTGCGAACATCCACATCTCCCAGTGTGCACCTAAGCCTTCACGCTGACCGTGCGCACCTAAGTTAACTAATACACCTAGGTCTTGCAGCTCAGCAGCAACGCGTGCGTTATTAAAGTGATTATAGTGATGATCGGGCGCTTTAATGCGGCGCATAGAGCGTGGTAATAATTGATTTTTTGGCACAAATTTACTTAAACGCGGGTGATTCCACACATCAGTTTTATCGTACCAGTAGTTCTCACCCCAAATGCCACCATAAGCCACTACAAGTGTTGGTGTGTAACCAGCATCACTTTGCGACCATAACTGCTTTATATCGTCGTATATGTTCTCTACAGGGATTGAATGCTCAATACCTGTGTGTCCATCTACAATCATACTTAAGTTATGTTGTAATAATGAGCCACCTTCAGGGACAACCATCATTTCAAGTTCACGGCCTGCTTCAATAACTTGTTGGCGCTGCTCTCGGCGTGGCTGGTTATACGATTTAACACTAAACGCCCCTACTTTTTTAAGGCGCTCTAAATGAAATTTAGCATCGTCTAACGAGTCAATATGCGACGTATAACCTGGCATATTTGCGCCATATAAAATAGTACCCGTTGAGAAAATACGCGGGCCAACAATCATGCCTGCCTTTTGCATTTCGCTTGCGGTAAATATTTCAGAGGTATCGTTTGATGGATCGTGAATTGTAGTTACACCCAGCGCTAAACCTGCAAAGTTTTTCCAGTTTTGCTCAGGTATAATTTCACCGCTTGCTTGCGAGCCATGTGCATGAGCATCAACAATACCAGGCATAATTGTTTTGCCTGTTACATCAATAACCTCAGCACCTTTAGGAATGCTTATCTCGCTGGCTGTACCAATTGCTTTGATATGCTTGCCATCGGTGATAATAACACCATTTTCAATAACCTTTTCGCCGTCCATAGTAATAATTTTTGCACCAGTGAGCGCAATCATGCCTTTAGGCTCTGCCATTTTTTTACTGAAACCGATATTATCGCCACTTTTCACTTTAAAGTCGGCATCTTCGGCTTTGTTAATGGCAAACATCCCCTCAAGGCTTGCATGATAAAGCTCAGGCCCTAATGTCCAATAAAGCGTGTTGCTCTTAGCACTCCAGCTAATGTTTTCACCAGCACGTACCGATAACTGCTCTATTGGAAATTGACTGTCTTTAGGCCCAATATTAATTGTTTTACCACTTTGAACAAACGGCGTTACAAATACTTTAAATCGCTCAGCAAAAGCGAGGTATTGCCCATCTGGTGATACTCTAAATTCTGTCGCATGTTCTGACTCGTACAGTTTGCGAACTTTTTTACTTTCAAGCTCAACTACGCTAAGCGTTGGTTTTGGCCAAGGACTCATTATAAAAACGCGATCGTTTGCATCTCCAAATTGTGGTTGATAACCACTTTTTGAAATAAGCTCACTTTTACCGCCTTTTTCGCTTACGCTATAAACCCCCGGATTAAGTGACCACTTAGGGTTTAGAATACTGCCGCCAGTGGCTTTTCGATAAACAACCGTTTTACCATCTGGGCTAAACGTTGGCTCTACGTACTTGCCAGGCTCTTTAGTAACTGTATCACCACGACCACTGCGCGCAGACACAACTCTCACTGACCCTTGTTTGTTATCATCCCATGTGGTGTAAACTATTTTTTTACCATCGCGAGAGTACTGTGGAAATAATTCGTAATGATCTGTTTGCTTTGTTAAACGCTTAATTTTACCCGACTCTAAATCACGTTTATAAATATGTCCAAGCGCTTCAAAAATTGCCGTTTCGCCATCTGGGCTTACTTGCACATTACGCAGCATTTTTACATCAAACTCATCAGTATCTAAGTTTTGTGTAAAGCGCACCGCTTTTTGAATTTTTTTACTTGTTTGCACTTTAAAAGGAATGGTTTTAACAGATTTCTCTGCAACATCTAGCTTGTGAATTGTGCCACCAGCCCAAAATACCAACTCTTCGTTATCTGGTGTCCAGGCAATGGTTGGGTATACACCATGAATAGCCCATGTTTCTTGCATATCTCGCTCAAGCTTATCGTAAAGCTTAGTGTGCTCACCGCTGGTTAAGTCATATAAATAAAGACTAGTTTGAAAATCATCACGCTTTATATACGCCAGTTTTTTTCCATCAGGTGACGGTGTAGGCCTAATAGCACCGCCCATCGTATCGATTATGGTTTCAATTTCACCCGTTTCACGGTCGTAGCGCTTAATTTTATAAATGCCCGCTACAGAATCCTTTGAATAATGAAAGGTTTTACCGGGTGTTGCATCATGCGAAAAGTATACATAACGACCATCAGGTGAAAACATTGGCTCACCTAAATCTTTTTGATCGTTCTCCCGTTTTGTAAGCTGTACGCCCTTGCCACCCGCTTTGTGATACAACCACACTTCACCTGCTCCCAATGAGCGGCTAGCTGTAAAGTGTTTACGCGCAACTAAGTAGTCGCCATCAGGACTCCATGCAGGGCTATTTAGTAATCTAAAGGTTTCATCGGTAACAGCGTGTTGGTTTTCGCCATTTAAGTCCATTATCCAAATGTTATCGCCACCACCTTGATCGGAGGTAAACGCAATACTTTTTCCGCTAGGACTAAAACGAGGTTGCATTTGCCATGCAATATCAGAGGTGAGCTTTGTAGCTGTACCACCACTCATTGGCATAGTGTAAATATCGCCAAGTAAGTCAAACACCACGGTTTTACCATCAGGGCTAACATCTATATTCATCCATGTGCCTTGCTCAACGCTAATTGCAGCGTCAACAAATTGCCCCTTAGGTGAATCTACTTGCCATTTTTGTTCGTCTTTTTCGGCGGCATGTACCTGCCCTATCGCTAATGACACCGACAATGCTAATACTGTATGAAGCATTTTTTTCATGCGTTTCTCGCTTGTTATTGTTGCAGTAAAAACTATTTCACATGATTGCAACAAAAACAAACGCAACTTGCCAGCGTTATATGATAAAGCGCGGTTTATGTAGGTTTAATGCCAAACAATAGGGTCAAATTGATAGTAATTAACTAACATACTGTAAATTTCAGGATCGTATCGGCGAAGCTCTGCGGGTTTTTCGAGGAAGGTTTCGGTGAGTACAGCAAAAAACTCAGCTTCATTAGTCGCACCGTAACTGTGAATAACGTGCGGCATGCTATAAGCAACGTGACTTTTTAACTGGGTGAAAGCACGGCTAAATACTCGGCCCCACTCTTTGTAATCTGCAGAGCTTTTTAAAATGGGTGTGCCTGTTGTTTTACCTGTTTCTTGATCGAGTTGATGCGCAAATTCATGAAAAACTAAATTATGTCCATCGCTTGGTAAACGATTACCCTCAAGCACATCGTGCCAACTGAGTACAAGTGTGCCGCCTGGCCAAGACTCACCTAACCTTACCGTATTATGGTAACTCACAAGTCCTGCACTATCGCGAGTTGATTGCGGAGCGTAATAAGCACTGGGGTATAATAAAATTTCTTTTACATTTTTATATAACGGCCACGGTTTGTTGAGCACTAATACACACGCATCGGCGGCAACAATTAACTTCATTGCGGGTGTTAGTTTTAAGCCATCACAACCCACAAAGCGTTTTTCGTTTAAAAACCATGTTATGTGTCGCTCTAACTTTTCTCTGTCAGCATCGGTCATTTTTTTATAGATAGGCATACAACGCAGTAAAATATCTTTTTGCTGTGAATTTAAAGCAAAGTCTTTATATTTACTGCGCCATAATCGATTTTGAATTGATGGCCAACGCCAGAAAATCACCACAAAAAGAATTAAAATAAAGATTAACAGTCCATTTATCATGGTGATTTCCTGAGCTAAGGTATGGTATATAAATATGTCCGGCACACGTGTATTTCAAGCATATAAGGTTATGTATTTGAATATAAAGTAATTCACATCGCATTGCTTATAGATTACTTAACCTGAACTTTGGTTAAGAGATTTACTAATGTATTGGATCATGGTGATATTTAAATTTATTTTCTCTAGCCAGAGATTTTTAGTGAAAACAAGGTGAATTTACGCGTCAATAGCGGGCCTATTGCAAGTAAATTCAACGCAGTTAGCGCTAAAAATAGCTGCTTGAGATAGATTTATTATCCAGAGTTCAGGTTAATTACTGCTTGCACTGCCGTTAAATGACGTGTTTAAAGTTAACCTTTGCAAAAGGAGTCAAATGTACCCTGCAATGTGTTTATAAATTTCGCTACGTGCAAACCATCCATTAATGAGTGGTGTACATCGATAGCTAAAGGTATTGTACCTGTGTGTTTATCAAACTGACCAAATACAAATTTAGGAATGCCTAAACTCTCCCCTTCACTAAATGCATGCGAAAACGCACTAAAATTCAGCCACGGCAAAACAGATATATGAATTAAGTCGGCCTGCCCTTCTGTTTGAGCAAATGCATCAGAAAATAACGGCTGTAATTTCGCTTTTTTGCTTACGTCACTTGCATGATTTGCAAACTCTTTAAAATCGCTTGCGCTGTTAAAATAACTAAAAACAAACGTATCGTTTTCAGACAACTCAACCACACTTGCGCGAACACTGTTAAGTAGCCATGGCTTACTATCTATTATACGTAGCATTATTGAATCGTACTCATGGCACGCTTTTAAGGTGCAATATACATATGCTTGAAAAAAAGAAAATTGATTGGTTTTGCAATAGTCGTAAAGTGCTTGAGCATCTAAACGCACACACACATTAAAATAAGGCTGAGAAAAGTGTTTAAATAATTCAAAGTGTTGCTTTCTAGGCCAATTATCTAAATCGATAGGCTGCATGAGAGAAGTTGAGGGAGTCATAATTTGCCGCACAAAATTAAAAATAAAGTGTACCGCTGTTCAGTAACAATTGCATTAACTTACAGATAAACAAAAGGTGTGCAATTGCACACCCTTATATAAATTAGAACTTAGATCACAGACCGTTTTTAATGATCTCTTGCGCTAATTCGTCAGCAATTAAATGCGTTGATTTTTGCTCTTTTTCGCTGCGGGCAAAAATTTCAGTTAACGTATTAAAAATACCTTCAACATGTTTATTAGACGCTGCTGCACTGTAACCATCTGGCGCTGTTTCGTAATAAACATTAATAATACCACCGGCGTTAATTACGTAATCTGGTGCATATAAAATGCCTTTTTCACGAATAACTTCACCATGGCGAGATTCTGCCAGCTGATTATTAGCACAGCCTGCAATAATAGTCGCTTTTAAACGCGGTATAGTTAAATCGTTAATAGTTGCGCCTAGTGCACACGGTGCATAAACATCAACATCTAAGTCGTAAATGTCATCAATGCCAACCGCAGTTGCGCCAAAATCACTTACTACACGGTCAATGGCAGCTTGGTTAATATCAGTTACAAACAACTCAGCGCCCGCATCATGTAAATGTTTACATAAACCATAAGCAACAGCACCTAAACCTTGAACAGCCACTTTCACACCTGCAAAATTTTGATGGCCACGTTGATGCTGTAGCGCTGCTTTAATTCCTAAAAAAGTACCGTATGCTGTAAATGGCGATGGGTTACCGCTTTTACCTTCAAGGCCCAGTACGTAATTAGTTTCTTTATTCATAATAGCTACATCAGCACATGTGATGTTTACATCTTCTGCTGAGTAATAGCTGCCATTTAATCGCTCTAATTGACGACCAAATGCACGGAATAATTGCTCAGATTTAATTTCTTTCGCATTACCTATAATTACAGATTTACCGCCACCAAAGGGTAAGCGCGCAACTGCATTTTTATAAGTCATGCCCTTTGATAAACGTAGCACGTCATAAACAGCATCTTCGTCGTTCGCATAATCCCACATTCTACATCCGCCAACTGCAGGACCTAGGTTGGTATTATGTACAGCAATAATTGCTTTTAAACCCGACTCTTCATCAGAACAAAAAACCACTTGTTCATGGTTATCAAATTCAACTCGATTAAACACAGCCACTTAAAATACTCCGAAATAGTTAACCCGTGAGAGGGTATGCGCGCTGGAAATTGCCGAGACTTTATCACTTCATATACGTGTTCGCTATACTCACAGATGATAAAACCAATGAAAACATTAAGCTTAAATTAAATAACCTAATTAAAACTTTTATATAGATAAAAAATTTACAAAACCGTCATTTTTAAGTTTTAAATACTATAAATATAAGAACCACACCGACTTACGTTTACGTGAACGTAATACAATTGTTGCATGTAAAGTTTAATATACAAGTGCTACCTGGCCGCTACGTACCGCTGCCTATAGGTTTTCAGTAAAAAGTGAGCTTTTTCGCAAACTGGTCAGAGCTGTAAACTTACTAATAACCCTATTTAAAAAAACAAAAAAGCGAGCACTAGGCTCGCTTTTTAAAAACACAAAACGTACGTTATTTTAGCTTGCTATCAAGCTCTTCAATTTTAGCTTTCCAGATAGCAGGGCCTTGTGTATGCGCATTGGCGCCTTCACTGTCTACTGCAACAGTCACTGGCATATCTTCTACTTCAAATTCGTAAATAGCTTCCATACCTAAATCTTCAAAAGCTACAACACGCGCTTTTTTAATCGCTTTAGATACTAAGTAAGCTGCGCCGCCTACAGCCATCAAATAAACTGATTTATGCTCTTTAATAGACTCAACAGTCGCAGGGCCACGTTCAGCTTTACCAATCATGCCTACAATGCCTGTTTTTTCTAGCATCATATCGGTAAATTTATCCATGCGAGTGGCTGTTGTAGGGCCAGCAGGACCTACTGCTTCATCGCGTACCGCATCCACAGGGCCTACGTAATAAATAAATTTATTATCAAAGTCTACGCCCTCAGGTAAACCTTCACCTGAGTTGATCATATCTTGCAAACGTTTATGCGCTGCATCACGACCTGTTAAAATAGTGCCCGAAAGTAAAACGGTTTCACCCATTTTCCATTCTTGAACATCTTTTTTAGTCAGTGTATTTAAGTCAACGCGACGTGTGCCTTCGCCCACTTCAAATGTTACTTGTGGCCAATCTTCTAGCTTAGGTGCTTTTAAATTAGCAGGGCCAGAACCGTCAAGTGTAAAATGTACATGGCGAGTTGCCGCACAATTTGGGATCATTACTACAGGTTTTGAAGCTGCATGCGTTGGTGCTGTTTTAATTTTAACATCAACAACCGTTGTTAAACCGCCTAAGCCTTGTGCGCCAATACCTAATTTATTAGCACGATCAAAAATTTCTAAACGCAGTTTTTCTTCAGTTGTCTCTGCGCCGCGTTCTATTAACTCGTGAATATCAACCGGATCCATTAACGACTCTTTAGCCATTACTGCTGCTTTTTCAGCCGTACCACCAATACCTATACCTAGCATGCCTGGCGGACACCAACCAGCACCCATTGTTGGTAGTGTTTTTTCTACCCATGCAGCAACATCATCTGACGGGTTTAACATAACCATTTTACTTTTGTTTTCAGAGCCGCCGCCTTTAGCCGCAACCATTACTTCTACTTTTCCACCCGCTACTAAATCAATATGCACAACCGAAGGCGTATTATCTTTAGTATTTTTACGCGTACCAGCAGGGTCTGCAACAATAGATGCACGTAAAGGGTTATCTGGATTCAAATATGCACGACGAGTACCTTCATCAACCATTTGTTGAACGGTTAAATCTGTTTTATCCCACTTAACATCCATACCTACTTTAACAAAACAGGTAATAATACCGGTGTCTTGGCAAAGTGGACGCTTGCCTTCAGCCGACATGCGTGAGTTAATTAAAATTTGTGCAATGGCGTCTTTAGCCGCTTTACTTTGTTCTTTGTTGTACGCTTTTTCGAGAGCTTGAACAAAATCAAGTGGGTGATAGAACGAAATATATTGCAATGCATCTTCAATGCTATCAATAAAGTCTTGCTGACAAATTGTACTCATAGTGGTTCCTTAAGTTACCGTTACGCGTTGTCGCGTAATCTAAATCAAACCGGTGACGGTGGTTTGCACTGTTTTTTGCAGCTTAGTGCTGCCAAAAAATTTGACTTATGATACCCTCCCAGCCCGTTTCGAGCCAGTTCTTAAAGGGGCAGTAAATGCTAAACAATAAAAAAAATTGTATTAAATTAGGCATAACACAAAACTGCATTGACGTTTTTGCGCATTTTTCACATTTGCCTTATGCAATTCTATTAGATTCTGCAAATAGTAATCATATAAACAGCCGTTTTGATATTGTTGCTATTGAGCCGCAAAGTACCCTTGAAGTAAAAAATAATAAAAGCTTTTTAAATAATATAGAAAGTAGTGATAACTGCTTTGAAATTATGAATAATGAGCTTTCGCATCTTGCTAAAACAAAAGCCGATTACGATTTACCCTTTAACGGCGGCTGGCTTGGCTACTTTGGCTACGACTTAGGGCGTACAATTGAAAACATCCCCACTCGTGCTATTGAAGATATTAATCTTCCCCAAATGGCTATTGGTCTTTACTTAGATGCCCTTCTTTACGACAAGCAGCAACAAAGCTGGTTTTATGTATCGCAGCCAAACACCGATCGATTAGCGCTTTATGAGCAATACTTAAATACACACGCTAACTCCCAAGTTAATACGCAGTCCTTTGCCCTAAACAGCGACTGGCAATCAAATATGAGCGAAACGGAATACGCTGCAAAGTTTGCCCAAATTGAGGAGTATCTAAAAAGTGGCGATTGTTACCAAATTAATTTAGCGCAGCGCTTTAACGCTCAGTTTGAAGGCTCCCCTTGGGCGGCTTATATTAAACTGCGTGAGGCAAATAAAGCGCCATTTTCGAGCTTTATAAATCACCCTCAAGGAGCAATTTTATCAATTTCCCCTGAGCGCTTTATATCTGTAAATAATAACGTTGTAGAAACCAAACCTATTAAAGGCACTCTGCCGCGAAAAGCGGATGCGCTGGAGGATCAACGCCAAGCCCAAATACTCGCAGCATCAGCTAAAGATCGCGCTGAAAATGTCATGATTGTTGATTTACTGCGTAACGACTTAGGCAAAGTGGCAAAACCTGGCAGCGTCCACGTCCCTTCCCTTTTTGCTATTGAAAGCTTTCCGGCAGTGCATCATTTAGTAAGCACGGTAACCTCAGAACTTGATGAAGGCAAAACAGCGGTCGATCAGTTAAAAGCGGCTTTTCCGGGTGGCTCAATCACCGGTGCGCCCAAAATTAGGGCGATGGAAATAATTGAAGAACTAGAACCGCATCGCCGCAGCATTTACTGTGGTTCAATTGGTTATTTAAGTGCATGTGGAAATATGGATACGAGTATCACTATTCGTACCTTGGTATGCCACAAAGCGCAAATTTACTGCTGGGCTGGTGGCGGAATAGTAGCTGATTCTAAAGTCGAATTGGAATATCAAGAAACTTACGATAAAGTAAATAAAATCCTCCCTTTATTAAAACAGTAGGTCGTTTTGAATAGTGAACACATTATGGCGCGGTTTCTGTTAAGCCCTACAGCTGCGCCAAACCAGTTAAAAGACACGCGTCAAAAACGTGCTAGCGCTGTTATGCTGCCAATTATTGATATAGATAACCATGCACATATTTTACTGTGTAAACGCCCTACTTATTTACACCATCACCCTGGGGAGATTTGTTTGCCTGGGGGTAAGTTTGAAGTAAGCGACATTACCCTTCGCACCACAGCCCTTCGCGAACTAAAAGAAGAGCTAAATATTGCCCAAAACAACGTTAATGTAATAGGTCACTTACCTGAGTATTCAACATTAACGGGTTTTAGTATTAGCCCCTATGTGGGTTTACTTAATAAAGGCACCACCTGGGAAAATGACTATAATGAAGTACAAGCGAGCTTTTTGCTCTCGGTCACTGAGTTAAATAACGAAGCTAATTGGCAACCCTTACCTTTTCAACGATTTGGGAAAGCGGTTATTTTGCAAGGTTTTAAAACGCCACATGGTTTACTTTGGGGTGCGACTGCAAGCATTATAAAAAACTTTACAAAACAACTCGCCTTACCAGTTTAAATCTTCGTTATTAGTAGTTACACAATCACAATTCCACGTTATCATGCTCGACCGTTCAAAGAGCAGCTTCGTGCTGATAAAACAAAGTAGAGACACACATTATGATCAGTGCATTTGATATGTTTAGCATTGGTATTGGCCCTTCGTCATCACACACCGTTGGCCCAATGCGCGCATCACGCTTATTTGTTAATGACCTACAAGAACAACAATTATTAGCAAATGTTACCGATATTAAAGTAGAGCTTTATGGCTCTTTGGGACAAACAGGTGTTGGCCATGGATCGGGTAAAGCCGTAATTCTTGGTTTAGCCGGTTATGACCCTGAAACTATAGATGCCGATTTAGTCGACGACATTTTAGCGACCATCGAAAAAGATCAGGTTATTTATCTAAACAAAACACACAAAGCTAAGTTTCCAAAACAAGGCGCTATTGTTTTTCATCGTCGCAAAACGCTGCCTAAGCACTCTAATGCAATGGAAATTATCGCCTCAAACAACGGCGAAAAAGTTTACAGCAAAGTATATTACTCTATTGGCGGTGGCTTTATTGTTACTGATGAAGAGTTTGAAAACGAAAAACAAGCAGCCCTTGATATTAGAGAAGAAAACCCAGCTCCTTTCCCTTTCAGTAGCGCAAAAGAGCTACTAGAGATGTGTAAAGAGTCAGGGCTTAGTGTTTCAAGCTTAATGATGAAGAACGAAAAAACACTGCGCACTGAAGATGAAATAAAGGACACGCTGTTTCATATCTGGAAAGTAATGATGGCCTGTATTGACCGTGGTATGCGTACCGAAGGTATCCTACCTGGCGGCTTAAAAGTAAAGCGCCGAGCGCCTAGCTTATACTTAAAACTAAATATAGAGGTCAGTAACGACCCACTTCGTGCAATGGACTGGGTTGATTTATTTGCCCTTGCCGTAAACGAAGAAAATGCGGCAGGTGGCCGTGTAGTTACCGCACCAACTAATGGTGCTGCGGGTATTTTACCGGCTGTACTTATGTACTATCACACATTTGTGAAAGAAGTAGACCGCGATATAGCCACACGTTATTTATTAACGGCCGCTGCTATTGGTATTTTATATAAAAAGAATGCCTCTATATCGGGTGCTGAAGTAGGTTGCCAAGGTGAAGTTGGCGTTGCGTGCTCAATGGCTGCAGGCGCATTAACAGAAATTGTTGGTGGCAATGTTGTGCAAGTAGAGAACGCAGCAGAAATTGGTATGGAACATAATTTAGGCCTCACGTGCGACCCTGTTGGTGGCTTAGTACAAGTACCGTGTATTGAACGTAATGCAATGGGCGCGATTAAAGCAATTAATGCCTCACGTTTAGCTATTCGTGGCAGTGGAGAGCAAAAGGTATCACTTGATAAAGTGATTAAAACCATGCTTGAAACCGGCAACGATATGAAAACCAAATACAAAGAAACCGCTCGCGGTGGATTAGCAGTTAATATTATCGAATGTTAATCAGCTCGCTATAAAGAGAAAAAGCTGCCTATTTTAAAATAGGCAGCTTTTTTATTGTTCGTTCAATGCAATCACCTTATTTAACGGGTAACTCTATATCTGCAAATAACTTATCTACGTCATCTTGGTTACGTAACAAGCTTGCTCGCTCTACGCGCTCTTTAGTTAAGTGCGGTGCAAAACGTTCAATAAAATCATACATGTAAGTACGTAAAAAGCTGCCCTTTCTAAAACCAATTTTGGTCGTGCTTGCTTCAAATAAGTGGCTTGCATCAATACACACTAAATCGGTATCGCTCACTTGATCTATCGCCATTGAAGCGACAACACCAACTCCTAAACCCAGTCGTACGTATGTTTTTATAACATCAGCATCGGTTGCAGTAAATACAATGTGTGGCTCAAGTCCGTGTGCGCTAAATGCTTTATCTAACTCTGAGCGGCCCGTAAAACCAAATACATATGTAATGAGTGGATATTGGGCAATGTCAGCAACAGTTAAACTATTTGCCTTTTTAGCGAGCGGATGGTCTTTAGCAACAACAATACTGCGATTCCAATGGTAGCAAGGCAGCATAACTAAATCTGAATACAAATGCAGTGCTTCTGTTGCAATAGCAAAGTCGGCATCACCGCGTGCTGCAGCATCCGATATTTGCTGTGGAGTACCTTGGTGCATATGAAGCGATACCGCAGGGTATTTTTTCATAAACCCTTGAATAACGTTAGGCAAAGCATAACGGGCTTGGGTATGTGTTGTGGCAATATTCAACTTACCTTGATCAGGTAGTGTATGCTCATTAGCAACGGCTTTAATACCTTCTACTTTGGAGAGTATTTCACGAGAAATATTAATTATATCTTCGCCAGCACCGGTTACATGCGTTAAATGTTTACCACTGCGACCAAAAATTTGTACACCCAACTCATCTTCTAACATGCGTACTTGTTTAGAAATTCCTGGCTGCGAGGTAAATAAACTCTCAGCAGTCGCTGAAACATTTAATTTATGATTTTGTACTTCTACGATGTATCTGAGTTGTTGTAATTTCATGGCTGCAAATTTTAACGTTATTATTCATATTATTTATAAAGGCAATACCGCTTAAAACCAAGTGTTATTTACGTAAAATATCACTTTAGGTCTTTAGGTGTGCAATTATCTGATTAGAGCTCAAGGCTAGCATAATAAATATGCTTGAGGTAGCGATGTTTATTCAGCTTTAGTTTATAAGCCCTTAGGGTGACTACGGTTTATAAAGAGCTCAACCTATCAATTTTTTGGTGTATTTTTTAAGTTAATCGGCGCAAAGCTACCCTGTTAACGTATATTTAATGTAAGATTAAATAATTAGGTTATATATCCGAGAATTACACCATGATCGTTTCTATTATAATAGTGCTTATAGTTGCATTGATTGTGATTGCACTTTGGGTAAGTGCTGTACAACAACACAAAGAAAAACAAGAAGCGGAACGCCGCAAAGAACTAACAAAACAAAAAGCTATAATAGAAGAAACAGAAGAAGCACTAATGAATAGTGCCAATATACCTCTTTCTGAAAATATAATCCGTGTATTGCAACGCCGTATTTACGAAGCATTAAACACGATGGTTACTAGTTCGCCAACATCCAAAGCACTCAAAAGCCGCTTAAGTGAAGCGAAAACGCACTTATCTAATCCCGTTCAAGATAATAGCAGTGAAGCTTTAACGCTACCGAGTAATGACAAGCAACTTGTAGGCTTAATTCAGGGCATTAAAAAATTACGCTCAATTTTACGCTCTGAACATAATAAAGGTCGTATTGATAGCCAAGTTTTTGTTTTAGAAGATAAACGTCTTGAAAAACTACAACTGCGTATTAATATCGAAAGCCAAATAAAACGTGGCTTATCTGCCCGCTCAGCGAGTATGGTTGGCTCTGCAAGGCAGTATTTTGAAAAAGCACAGGCAACGCTCAATGCAGTTACATACACCGATGAATATGTAACAACAAAACGCCAAGAAGTTGAAGGTTACTTAGAAGCAATTAGTGTTGAACTGCGGGCTTCTAATGCAAGCGCACTTAAAAAGAAAACAGAAGAAGAGCAAGACGACTTAGATATATTGTTTGCTCCTAAAAAGAAATGGTAATTCTTTTATAAAAGCATTAAAAAAGCCTGCACAAATTAAATTTATGCAGGCTTTTTTGTCTATTTGTTGGTCATTAAGACAAAAATGCAAACTTGAAAACAAACAAGGCTGTCAATATCCAAACACTAATACTGATTTGATCTTGCTTACCACACAAAACTTTAACCGCCGTATAAGATATAAAACCAAGTGCAATACCGTGCGCAATCGAAAACGTTAATGGTGTCATTAGTAATACCACAGTAACAGGAATTGCATCGGTCATATCATCCCAATTTACAAACTTTAAATTTTGTAACATCAGTACAGCGACATATAAAATAGCACCTGCCGTAGCATAAGCCGGTACCATTTGTGCAAGCGGTGCAAAAAACATCATTAGTAAAAAGCAAATACCTACAACTACAGCCGTTAAGCCAGTACGTCCGCCAACAGAAACACCAGCAACCGATTCTATATACGATGTAGTCGTAGACGTGCCTAGCATCGCACCTGCAATTGTTGCAGAGCTGTCAGCACTTAGTGCGCGCCCTAAACGAGGCATGTTACCTTTTTCATCAGCTAAACCAGCTTTTTGAGTGACCGCAACTAATGTACCCGAAGTATCAAAAAGATCGACAAACAAGAATGCAAAAATAACACTCATCATTGATATATCAAAAGCGGCGGCAAAATCTAGTTGCATAAAAGTAGGCATTATTGATGGTGGCATAGCCATAACACCGTGATATTCAACTAGCCCTAAACTTAGTGCAATGCCAGTCACTAATAAAATACTAATAAGTACACCGCTTTTAAAATCGCGGTATAAAAGCGCTGCAATTACAAAAAAGCTTAATATAGCCAATAATGGGCCTGGGGAAGTAATGTCGCCCAATTGCACTAATGTTGCTGGGCTTGAGACAATAATGCCTGCATTTTTAAGGGCAATTAAGGCTAAAAAAGCACCTATACCTGTTGCGATAGCTCGCTTGAGCACCAGAGGTATGGCATTAATAATCCATTCTCTGACTTTAAATAAGCTTAAAAATAAAAATATACAACCCGACATAAAAACAGCCCCTAATGCGGCTTGCCAGGTATAACCCATTCCTAATACGACGCCATACGTAAAAAAGGCATTTAGTCCCATGCCAGGCGCTAATGCTAATGGATAATTAGCCCACAAACCCATTATAAAACAGCCTATCGCAGCTGCTATACAGGTAGCTACAAATGCAGCCCCTTGGTCCATCCCTGCCTCAGCAAGCATAGCCGGGTTTACAAATACAATGTATACCATAGTGATAAAGGTCGTTAGGCCAGCAACGCATTCGCGTTTAACTGTTGAGTTATTTTCGCTGAGTTTAAATAAGGCTTCAAACATAATAAACTTGTGATAGTAAAAAGTGACGAGATTTTAACATAAAAATTATCTTTTACAGGACATTTTACCTTGCTATATACTAAACTGTTAAAGTAGTTAAAATAATAAATGAACCAATATGCTTAAAACAACACCTTGTGAGCAAGACTTAGAGCAACAGCTAGACAACATTTTAGGTTTTGTTACTCAACCAGAAAGCAGCCCCGCGCCCATTGATAATAAAAAAGATGAGCAAAGTACTATTAATAAAGCCCTATATTATTTAAAAAATAATCAAGCTCCATTGGCTGCAAAATGGATGCGCCTTGCTGCAATGGCAGGGAACCATAGAGCACAGTTTTATTTAGGTTTATTTTTTGTAAAAGGTGAAGGCGTGCCACAAAGTGTATTTCATGCTGTAGCTTGGTTGAGCTTAGCGAGTAGCCAAGGATACGCACCTGCCACTGCAGCGGTTACAGATATACGCAAACATATCGAAACTAAGCGATTTAAAGATGCTCAATGTTATGCAGCAAGTTTGTACGAACAAATCCACCAACTCCAGTTTTCTCATATGATCCCTCGCACGAGTGAAGACACATAAACCAACTAAGTTATAAGTACTGTATACAGTGTTGAAAAATACTGTATATAGTTACAAAGATACTCCTACTCAGTATAAAACCCACAAATTAAAACATTACTCAAAAATTTATTTTTGAAATACCTTCTCAAAAACAAACCTATAACAAGTTGATTAATAAAGAATTATAGATTTAAAAATAAAAAACAATGATCAAAGGCTGAATAATTGTACAAATAAATAGCATAAAATGCTTGCACGAAAGCACTGTATAAACTACTGTATATGAATACTGTATAAAAACCCAGTGAGTGAAATTATGTTACAGCCTATTACCGTAAGAACAGTTAAAAGTTACCAACAAGACGAGCAAAGCGATTGCGTAAATTTGATCCAAATTGAAGATGAAATTTCAGCGACCTTTGAGCTTTTAAAAGTATTACACCAATACAATAGCTCTAATGCATGGACGTTACTAATTGCGCCAGATCATGTACCTAGCAAAGCTTTACTTGACTCATGCTCTATTGATACAAGCAAATTACTTGTTATTAGACAGAAGCACCTAGTAAATTTAGAGTATGTATTAAATTCTGCGTTACATAATGGAAACTTTGCAGCGGTAATTACCTGGACCGATATAGTTAATAACCAACTACTTACAAATCTATCGTTCGATTTAAGTAAAACGAATACAAAACTATACTGTTTTACTAAAAACGCTCAAACAACAGAGATACCACTCGCTCAATAAGCTTGTTAAACTAATGTTTTAGATTCTGTATTATTATTATGACTTCACTCAATACCACATTATGTTTTTGCAGCAGTGGGCACAATTATGCCGATTGCTGCGAGCCGCTTCACTTATCTGTAAAGCAAGCTGACACTCCTGAACAACTTATGCGCTCACGATTCAGCGCTTATGTTATTAAAAATGCAAAACATGTTTATCAAACCTACGCAAAAGAAAAACAAGCTGAGAATCCGGTTAAAGAAATCAATGATTTTGCTAACAGCTGTCGATTTATAAATCTTGATTTAATTGACTCAAGCCATGATGGCGATACTGGAACTGTAGAATTTAAAGCCCAATATTTTTATCAAAACTTATTTTGTGAGCTTCATGAAAAATCGCAGTTTATTAAAGAAAACACTCAATGGCGTTATTTAGATGGCACTATATATCCTGTTGAAGATATTAAAGTAGGCAGAAATGATAACTGCCCATGCGGTAGCAATAAAAAGTACAAAAAATGTCATAGCATGTAATAAATAATCTTATTTAATATTTATCACCTAAAAGGTGTTTTTAAGTGGCAGAGTGATTTATTAGCTAACTAAACTTAAAAACACACTTTGTTACGCCCTTGCATTTTAGACTCATACATTTTTTCATCTGCGATCTGCAACGTGTTTTTGTTATTTACGTATGGTTGTAGGGTTGCACCGCCAATACTAATAGTCACAAAATCATATTCTGAATATTTGTGTAATATTCCTAAATCGGCCACATTCTGTTTAATTTTATCAGCAACACAAATTGCACCTTCAGTGCTTGTATGCGGTAGAACAACTACAAACTCTTCGCCGCCATAACGCGCAACAAAATCGGTTGGCCTTTGCAAACTATTAGTAATAGTTTGTGCTACTAGGTTTAACACCGTATCCCCCTGCACATGACCATAGATATCATTGTATTGCTTAAAATAATCTATATCGATGAGTAATAATGCATAGTCAACTTTTTCTCGTAAGGCGCTTCGTTCCATTTTAGAAAAATGTGCATCAAAATAACGGCGATTGAATACTTTAGTTAAATCATCTAAAAATACTTTTTGATTGAGTAAGTCGTGTTGTAATTTTAACGTTATATGGGCACGAACCCTTCTAAATAGTGTTTCTTTTACAATCGGCTTTTTAATAAAATCAACAGCTCCGGCCTCCCAACACTCTTCTTCTTCGTTTTCAAAGGATGTAACAAAAATAACTGGGATATCCTGTGTTTCAGTATTATTTTTTAATTTTAAACATGTATCAATACCACTCATTCCACCCATACTAATATCGAGTAGGACTATATCGGGTACATTTACATTACAAATTTCAATTGCTTCTTCACCACTTCCAGCTGTTGTCACATTAAAATTCTCAGATAATATTTTTTTTAATACGATTAAGCTTAATAACTGATCGTCAACTATAAGTACTTTAGAATTCTTTAAACTTAGTTTTAATTGATGGTCAGAGTAATTTATTGGCATAGTAAAAATGTTTTGTTTTTTTAATTAAAAACAGCCTATAGCACCACATTTTGTTATGCAAATGTTAATTAAGAGGGATTCTACTTATTGGTTATTAATAAAAATGCTTTTTAGTAAATCTTTATTGCATAAAAACAAAAAATGAGCCACTTGGGCTCATTTTATAACTTTGAATACTTAATTTAGTTAAGTATTATTCGTCATCATCTAAATCTAATTGCTGACGTTGAGCAGGTCGAGCTAAAATCTCTACATAGAAAGAGGTCAAACCTTGCTTTTCAATTTCGCCAATTTGGTTACTTAATTCAGCAACGTGCACAACTTGCGCATCTTCAGCTGTGTTACCAAACTTACAGTCAAATGCCCAATAGTCAGCATCTTCAGGTAGCGTTTTATTACGCTCTCTTTTCAAATATTTTTTCACTTCGTGCTTTGCAGCATCAACCATACGAGGGTATTTGATTTTCTCGTGATTTAGCGTGAATGTTTTCTTCATTACGTTCCTAATTACCTTGGTTTAATGATAATGGCATTTCATGTCATACCATTTGACGCCATTATAGCAATTGCATTTAATTTTTGGATGCTTTTTTTTCATTAAATCAATTATTAGCAAATATATAAAGCAGACCCGTTATAAAGCATATATTAACTGATGATTATTACAATCATATATCACACCGCAATAAGCTGAAGTGGTTGATGTATTGCATCACTATTAAGGCTGTCGTAAAAAGCAGCTGCATTTATAGGGGGATTCGCTAGTTGTGTTTGTTCGCTTTTAATTCTTCTTCTGACAGCAAGCTCACAGTTATCTATTATATTAAGTGGAATATGCTTATCATCATTTCTAATCGCAAGTGGTTCAGGGCTTAAGCACTGTCTTAGCTTAATACTTGTCATACCGCAGCGCTCCCCTTCTTGAGATATTAATGATGCATTAAACTGTCCAACCAACATATTGTATTCATCAGGGGCTAAAAGTTGCTTTGGACCTGCGCCAAATTGCTTTCTTAATGCCTCTTCTTCTATAACTAAATTATCTATTTCAGTTTTTGGTAAATGAAATTGGCTAAAGTCGAGTGCGTCATGTGACAGCATCGCTAATAATAGAGAAAATTCGCCACGGCGATTTTCATGCACACTATTATTGAGCCTACTGTTTAACTGACTCTCTGTGATTAACAAATCATCTATTTGCATAGTCTTTAGTCGATTGTGGTAACTGATAGATATTTATCGGCTTTATTTCAATTTTCTTTAGCTTTTTTCTTTACTTAAATACGCAATTTGCTATTATCAGCGCCGTTGCATTGGAGGGGTTCCCGAGCGGCCAAAGGGATCAGACTGTAAATCTGACGGCTCAGCCTTCGCTGGTTCGAATCCAGCTCCCTCCACCACTTTTCTTACCGCTAAGTTAAGTGGGGCCAAATGCAATAAAATTAGTGTGGAGGGGTTCCCGAGCGGCCAAAGGGATCAGACTGTAAATCTGACGGCTCAGCCTTCGCT
>NZ_JACJFB010000024.1:0-57391 GCF_014164325.1 Pseudoalteromonas sp. SG43-4
GATTGCTTTATATTGTTAAAGAACGTTGCGATTATAAAGTTGAACTTTATCTCGCTAGGGCTGCGCATATTACGCTTTCCTATTTTTTTGTCAACACTTAAATTTAAACTTTCTAAAAAGATTCACTCTAAGTTTTACTTAACACCCTGAGTTGTTCGTGCCTCGCTATGCGTTGCTGTTTCCCGTCTCAGTGGGGTCGCATTATAGGGAGATTCGAGCGGGGGTCAATGTTTTATTTCAGCTTTTTGACAATTAAATGAATTTAGTATGAAAGCTATACAAATAAAGGGCTACAGGATACTTTTAGTTTAAAAAACACGCACAATATAAGTATCTATTGATGAGGTATTAGTAAGGTTTAAACTAAGCTGTATGTTAAACAAACAACACACAGCTTTATTTTAAATTAAAGGTTTATTTAGATGCTATTTCCCATACGGCAATAGAGCCTGATATTTCATTTCCAACGATTAAGAGTGGGTTTCCTGTAGCACTTTGCTCAGCTGGAACGAATACCATTCCTTCAGGCGCTAAATCGCCTGTAATATTAGCGTCTTTAATTAAGCCTCTATTATAGAAGTAGTCTTCAAACTGCACATTATATGGATTGGTAATATCATAAACCATAATCCCACCCATACGCTCAAGCCCTATAAAAGCAAATGTACGATCGTCAATTTTACCAATAGTCAGCGCTTCTGGCTCTGCGCCTTTATCATCTGAGCGTGAGTCACCTTTGTTTTCATCTTCATTGTTGTTAAATGCTTCACCATGAACCGATGCAGTAATTCGACCTATATCATCGCCTGAATCAAACACCACCAGCCCATTGCTGTCCCAAATGGTAAACGAACGTGCACCATAAGCATAAAGCGATTCGTATTGACCATCATTATTAGTATCGCCTTTTATTGTTGTTACTTTTAAGCGACCAATATCGTTATCGTCGTTATTTAAGTAATCAAAATTAGCTGCAAGCGTTAAGTCTTCAACGCGGCTCTCATCTATATAAGCTAAGCAGCCGTCGTCTTTATCGTAATCAAGTCCGCCCTTTGCTATACAGTCTGCTTCATCCGTTGTATCAAAAAAGTATTCTCTTGCGTCACCTTCGTTGGCAGTAACTATAAAGTTAGCGCCTTTCCAACTAAAGCTTGAGATAGTATCGGGCTGGTACATACCATAGAGCCCTGGGTATGATTTAAAATTAACGCCGCCATCTTTATCTGAGGCATCAAGTTGTAAGCTTGACCAATCTTTAAAGCCTAAGCCCTTTAGCTCAAGGCTGTTGTCTTGTAGGTTAACTATTGCAAGTGCATTGTTTTCTTGAATAGATACATAAGCATATTTGTTATCTTTAGAAATGCTAACGTACTCGGGCTCTAAATCCATAGCTACTGTGGTATTTATCAGATTACCGTTAATAGTACGACCATTTGGGTTTGCAAAAACGACCCCTTGCCCTTCTAGTTCCGTTTGTTTGTTGTTATAGGCTTTAAAATCAATATTTATTGCTGTATCGGCTATTACATTATTTGTTATATCGATAATACTAATAGAACCTTCAGGATCTACGCTGTAGTCGCCACTTGGTTCACCTTCGTTAGCAACCACTGCCTTTGCGCCATCATGGGTGAACGTCACCATGTCTGGTAAAAATCCGACTGTAACATTTTTAATAAATACAGGTGAGTCGCCGCTTATATCGTAAAAAGCAATTTGACCTGCATCACCCGTGCTTTTAGCAGCCATTGCGACCGCTAGTAAATTATTATTTTCATCAATAGCAATGCTGTTTGCATCGCCTTGGGTATGCTCGTTTAAAGACAACGTAATAACGGACGTTAAATTTGTGGCGCTGATAACCCCTTCGTTATCTTTAACGAGTGCGGCAGTATCAAAGGTGTCGGCGGGTAAAATATTAATAACAGCGTCATCGCCTGAACTGTTAATAGCGTAAATCCATTTTTTAGATGCTTGGTAAGCAACTATTTCAGCGGCACCTTCTGGACTTTGTGCATTTAATACTCCTCTTCCTACGAGGCTAATATTTAATACTGAATTAGCATTTACACCATTTATCCCATTAATGCCATTTGCGCCTTGTTCTCCCTGTAATCCTTGAGAGCCGTTTTGGCCATCGTCACCATCAAGTGAGCAACCAGTAAGAACAGATATAAGTGACAGCGTAATAATTGATTTTTTAAACATGTGATTTTCCTTAGTATTGTATTTGCTAAATATCAACACACAGGCATGACAAGATTATGGCAATTTTAATACAGCCCCTTAGCCTAAGTAATTAGCTTATACGCTAGCGGAGTTATTAAAATTAAAGCAGCCGTATAGCCAAGTATTTTTACAGTCGGGGAATAATCTCGTTTAATTGCAACCCCTAGCAAAGGTCTAAGTACATCAATACGTGTAATACCCCATGTAATAACACCGCAAAAAGACCAAGTCCCTGTAATAATGATGAATGGTTCAGCACCAGGCCCTAAACCTAAAGGCTGTAGTAAAAAACACAAAATAATCAAAATGCTTTGATGCAATAAATAAAAGGGAAACACCCATACATTGAGCTGTTTTAAATAGTAAGTATTAAAATTTAAGAATCGGTGAGCGAGCGCAAGTACAAAAAATACACCTACAACACGTTGAATATTGTAGCTAGCGCTTAAAATAAAATGAGGAAGAGTAAACACCTTCTGATAACTTAATATTATAAGTACAAACAAAACCGCAAAACTCAAAGCTAGTAATACTAATTTTTTATTTAAGCAGTTCCAAAAGTAAGTGTTTTTGGCAAGTATGTATCCTGTGAGTAGCAGTATTAAGCCATTAGTCTCTCTAATTGAATCGCCAGTTAAGTAATGGCTTGTAAATAGTACGGCAATAGTGAGCAAGGTAATTAAAAGCCCAAATGACATATCCCCTTTAACAAAGGTTTTTAAAGGCGTAATAAAAGGCAAGCGTGCAAAAAGAGTTAAAACAATAATGATCAGCATAAATTGCCACAACGAGCGCAAATACCATAAGTGATTTACATCCACATTCGGCCACACTCCAGACTGATAATTAATAAAAAGCGTATTGTTAGTCTCTATAAAAGCTAAATAAAATTGCCAATAGCTAATATCAATAACACCTTGCTGTGACATTTCTGCAAACAGCTGTAAAGGCACTATTAACCATAACCCCACCAGCAAGGGTAACAGTAAAAAAATAGAGCGGTATAAGGTGAAATGTAACCAAGACTTAAAGCTGCGTACTTTATCAATCATAAAACGCAGTGCTACGCCCGATATAAACCAAATGAGCAACATGCGCCAAGGTGAAAACACCAACATTAAATATTCAACATACTGTGATGTATAATTACTTTTAAAATGAAATCCCCAGTTTTCACTATACAACATGCCAATGTGATAAAAAATTAGCGACGCAAATGCGATTATCCTAAGCCAATCAAGATAATATTTACGCGAATTAACTAATGAAGGTTGTTGTACTTGAGTGCTCATGCTTTTACTACTTTATGTATGTTATGCGTTATTCATACCTAAAGCTCTCGCTAAAACTATCTATAAGTGCTTATATTACAAGCAATAGTGATAAAAGGTGGTATACAGGGATAAGCGTGCCACGTCAGCAATAAGCATATATTTATGAACCTACAGCACTTTCAACGTTTTCAAAGCATTTACGCATCAGTATTACTGTGTGCTTACGTATTAATTAATAATACAGTAAACGCTACAACCCAAATAATGGAAGCCCAAAGAGAAGGAGCTTTAACTTTTTTAATGTGGGAGCCATTTATTTGGGAGTATTCAAGTGCCTTGAGTACTTTGCTTATATTCCCTATTTTAATTTGGTTTTTAAGACACTTATCTTTTAATTGGCAAAATATTACGGCCTCATTAGGTATGTACTTTGCTGCCTCTATTATATTTAGCGTGTTACACGTTGGTATTATGGTAGGGGTTCGTAAATTCATATATTTGTTGAATGATGGGTCTTACAACTTTGGACTTAGCTGGTTTGAGCTTATTTATGAATACCAGAAAGACGCTATAAGCTTTGTGTTTTTCATCGTACTTATCAAAGTATATCAATATGTGGTGCAGCAGTTACTAGGTGAAGCCTCTTCAATTGAAGAAAGTGAGCAGCAAACAACATCGACCATAAACCGCCTATTAGTTAAAAAGCTCGGAAAAGAATTCATTATAAAAATAGAGGATGTTGATTGGCTTGAATCGTCGGGTAATTATGTAAACCTACATATAGGCTCACGTATATATCCGTTAAGGGCAACGCTTACAGCATTAAGTAAACAACTTGAAGTGCAGGGGTTTTGTAGAATTCACCGCAGCCATGGCGTAAAACTCGATAAAGTGGAGTCTATTACACCACTATCCAGTGGCGACAGTGAAATAAAATTAACTACAGGTAAAGTACTAAACCTATCTAGACGCTATAAAGAGCAATTTAAACTTCAACTAAAATAAAAAAGGCTACCTAAGTAGCCTCTAATTGTTATTTTTTAACTGGGCGTTTCCAACCCGTTAAATTACGCTGTTTAGAGCGTGCAATTGCTAATTGGTCATCTTCAACGGTACTGGTGATCACAGAGCCTGCACCAATTGTTGCAGTTGCACCTATATTTACTGGGGCAACAAGTGATGAATTAGAACCAATAAAGGCGTTATTCCCAATAATAGTTTTTGCTTTATTAACACCATCGTAGTTACAGGTAATAGTGCCAGCGCCAATATTCACTTTTTCACCAATTTCAGCATCACCTAAATAACTTAAGTGGTTGGCTTTAGAGCCTTTACCTAATCTGGTTTTTTTCATCTCTACAAAGTTACCAATGTGTGAGTCTTCTTCCATAACAGCGCCAGGGCGAAGGCGAGCATAAGGACCAAGCGTACATTTATCAGCAACTGTAGCATCTTCAATCAGAGTATTAGCTTTAATGACAACGTTATCGCCAATACTACAATTTTTAAGTACGCAGTTAGGGCCAATTTGTACATTGTTACCAAGCGTGACTGTGCCTTCAAAAATAACGTTTACGTCGATAAGTACATCTTCACCGGTAGTAACTGTTCCACGCACATCTATACGGGCAGGGTCGGCAAGTGTTGCGCCATTTAACATTAACTCTTCTGCTTGCCATGCTTGGTAAGCGCGCTCTAAGCCTGCAAGTTGTACGCGGTTATTTGCGCCTTCAACTTCCATTGCATGATCTGGTTGCGCTGAAGTGATCTCTACGCCTTCACTGTGAGCCATTGCAACGATATCTGTTAAGTAGTACTCGCCTTGTGCATTATTGTTAGATAAGTTACCTAACCATGTTTTTAATAGCTTACCGTTAACAGCCATAATGCCTGTATTTACTTCGTTAATAAGTAACTGCTCTGAGCTTGCATCTTTTTGCTCAACAATACCGACTAACTTACCACCAACACGAAGCATGCGACCATAGCCATTTGGGTTTACCAAATTTACCGTTAATACCGCTAAACCATTTTTAGGTGTTGCAGCTAATAAACGCTCTAGAGTTGATTGTTTTGTTAGCGGTACATCGCCGTATAAAATCAATACTGTGTCTTCATCGTTAATATGAGAGTTGGCTTGCGCTACTGCGTGGCCAGTACCGAGTTGTTCTGCTTGAAGTACCCAATTTACATCGTTATCGGCAAGTTGTTGTTGTAATAGATCGCCGCCGTGTCCGTAAACTAAGTTTGTAGTCGTTGCACCTAATGCCATCGCATTATCAATAACGTGCTGTACCATTGGTTTACCTGCAACATTGTGCAAAACTTTAGGTAGAGCAGAGCGCATACGAGTACCTTTACCCGCAGCAAGAATAACAGTTGTTAGAGCCATTAAAACAATTTCCTTTTTCCGTTGTTTTAGCTAAATAAGTATTATGTTTGTGCAGAAGATTACGTAAATCACTTCTTGTGCAGATACTCAGTAGGTTAGTTTATTCGTACTGAATCTTGACTGAAAAACACACTTAATTGGATGACGTTATTGTAGCGAGGATTGGTGAAGGATATAAGTGATAAAGCACAGATAATAGTCTGATAGACCTGTTATTTAACAATTATAAATAAGCGATACACCATGTTTAAATTACAGACACAAAAAAGCCCACATAAAGTGGGCTTTTCAAAACCGGATAGGCTTACTTGTGACGTAATTGCTGAATTACGCGTAACTGAGCAACTGCTTCTGCCAGTCGCGTAGCCGCTTGTTGATAATCAAACTCAACAGCTGACGAATTCGCCATATGTTCTTCAGCTTCACGTTTAGCTTTTTGTACAGAATCTTCATCTAAATCTTCACCACGAACCGCAGTATCTGCAAGAATCGTGATGTGATTTGGTTGAACTTCTAATGTACCGCCAGCAACATATAACACATCTTCGTGACCATATTGCTTAACTAAACGTACCATACCAGGTTTAAGGGCAGTTAGTAGTGGAGCATGACCTAGGTTTACACCCAGCTCGCCTTCACTACCAGATACTTGAATCGATTCAACAAGACCAGAGAACAAGCTCTGCTCTGCGCTTACTACGTCAAGATGTACAGTCATAGCTGTCATACTACCCTCCTAGTTACATGCCTTTGGCTTTTTCTTGAGCTTCTTCGATAGAGCCAACCATGTAAAACGCTTGCTCTGGAAGCTCATCAAACTCGCCGTTTAAAATGCCTTTGAAGCCAGCAATTGTATCTTTCAGTGATACGTATTTACCAGACGCGCCTGTAAACACCTCTGCCACGAAGAATGGCTGAGATAGGAAACGTTGGATTTTACGTGCACGAGATACAAGTTGCTTATCTTCGTCAGAAAGCTCGTCCATACCTAGGATTGCAATGATGTCTTTAAGTTCTTTGTAACGCTGAAGAACTGTTTGAACGCCACGTGCTGTATCGTAGTGCTCTTGACCAATTACTTGTGGGTCAAGTTGACGCGAAGATGAATCAAGTGGATCTACCGCTGGGTAGATACCAAGTGATGCGATATCACGTGAAAGTACTACTGTTGCGTCTAAGTGAGCAAAGGTAGTTGCTGGAGATGGATCCGTTAAATCATCCGCAGGTACGTATACCGCTTGGATTGATGTAATTGAACCCGTCTTAGTTGAAGCGATACGCTCTTGAAGCACACCCATTTCTTCAGCAAGTGTAGGCTGGTAACCTACCGCTGACGGCATACGACCAAGAAGTGCAGATACTTCAGTACCAGCAAGTGTATAACGGTAGATATTATCTACGAAGAAAAGTACATCGCGACCTTCATCACGGAACTTTTCAGCCATAGTAAGGCCTGTTAACGCCACGCGTAAACGGTTACCTGGAGGCTCGTTCATCTGACCGTATACAAGCGATACTTTATCAAGTACGTTTGAATCGTTCATCTCATGGTAGAAATCGTTACCCTCACGTGTACGCTCACCAACACCTGCGAATACTGAGTAGCCGCTGTGCTCGATTGCGATGTTACGGATAAGTTCCATCATGTTTACAGTTTTACCAACACCGGCACCACCGAATAAACCAACTTTACCACCTTTAGCAAACGGACATACAAGGTCGATAACCTTGATACCAGTTTCTAAAAGCTCAACTGAACTTGATTGCTCTTCGTATGAAGGCGCTGCACGGTGAATAGACATACGGTCTTCTTCGCCGATTGGACCCGCTTCATCGATTGGCTCACCAAGTACGTTCATGATACGACCAAGTGTTGCTTTACCAACTGGAACTTGAATCGATTCACCTGTATTCATAACTAAAGCACTACGACGTAAACCATCAGTAGTACCCATAGCGATAGTACGCACTACACCGCCACCTAGCTGTTGTTGAACTTCTAAAGTCAAACCAGCTAAATCGCCATCTGTTACTCTTAGTGCGTGGTATACCGCTGGCACGCTATCTTGTGGAAATTCAATATCCACAACGGCGCCGATAATTTGGACGACCTTACCTAAACTCATGTCTATTCCTCTCGTTAATCTTTACCCGAAGCATTAAACTGCTGCTGAGCCAGAACAAATCTCACTAATTTCTTGTGTGATTGCTGCTTGGCGAGCCTTGTTATAAACAAGCTGTAGCTCGTCCATAAGGTCACCTGCGTTATCAGTTGCAGCTTTCATTGCAACCATACGAGCAGCCTGTTCTGAGGCAGCATTTTCTACCACACCTTGGTATGCTTGAGACTCAATAAAGCGTACTAACAAAGACTCTAAAATAGCCTCTGGGTTTGGCTCGTATAAGTAATCCCATGTGTGAGCAGATACTTCTTCTTCAGCTTTTGGCAAAGGGAGTAACTGATCTATAATTGGCTCTTGCTTCATGGTATTAACGAATTTGTTATATACCAAGAATAAACGGTCTATTTTGCCTTCAGAAAATGCATCAAGCATAATTTTTACAGGACCAATAACGTCTTGTACTGAAGGTTTATCTCCTAGGCCCGCTTTTTTAGCGAGTAGTTGACCACCAAAACGTTGAAAGAAGCCTGCTGCCTTACTACCTAAAGTAGCAAATTCAGCATCAACACCTTTCTCTTTCCACGCTTTAACATCAAGTGCAACTTTCTTAAACTCGTTTGAGTTTAGACCGCCACACAGACCACGGTCTGTAGAGATAACAATATAACCAACTCGTTTCACTTCACGTTCTTTTAAGAACGGGTGAGTAAAATCAAGATTTGCTTGAGCAACACGACCAATTACTTCACGTAATTTATTAGCGTATGGACGGCTTGAAGCAACGCGTTCTTGCGCCCTTTTCATTTTAGACGCAGCAACCATTTCCATTGCGCTAGTGATCTTTTGAGTATTTTTAATACTCCCGATCTTGCTTTTAATCTCTTTTCCGCTGGCCATGACTCTCTCTCCGAATCAAGGTGTGCTTTAGTTTCCTAAAGCGCACCATTAATAACTAAATTACCAAGTTTGCGTAGACTTGAACTTCGTAAGAAGTTCTTTAAGCTGCGCTTCGATCTCGGCATTCAAGTTACCAGTTTCATTGATTTGAGCCACAAGCTCTGCGTATGTGCTAGTTGCATAAGAAAGTAAAGCTGCTTCAAAGTCACCGATTTTCGCGATTTCGATGTCTTGAAGGAAGCCTTTTTCAGCAGCAAATAACGATAAAGACATTTCAGCAACAGACATTGGCGCGTACTGTTTCTGCTTCATTAGCTCTGTTACACGCTCACCATGCTCAAGTTGAGCACGAGTTGCATCATCAAGGTCAGACGCGAACTGCGAGAACGCAGCTAATTCACGGTACTGAGCTAGGGCTAGACGAATACCGCCACCTAGTTTCTTAACGATTTTAGTTTGTGCAGCACCACCAACACGCGATACCGAGATACCAGCATTTACTGCCGGACGGATACCTGAGTTGAATAAGTCAGTTTCTAAGAAGATCTGACCATCGGTGATAGAGATAACGTTAGTCGGTACGAACGCAGAAACGTCGCCGCCTTGAGTTTCAATGATTGGCAATGCCGTCAATGAACCAGTTTTACCTTTCACTTCACCATTAGTGAACTTTTCAACGTAATCTGCGTTTACACGCGATGCACGCTCTAAAAGACGAGAGTGAAGGTAGAATACGTCACCTGGGTATGCTTCACGGCCTGGTGGACGCTTAAGTAGTAATGAAATTTGACGGTAAGCAACTGCTTGCTTAGACAAATCATCATATACGATTAATGCGTTTTCACCACGGTCACGGAAGTATTCACCCATAGTACAGCCCGCGAACGGTGCTAAGTACTGAAGTGCCGCAGATTCAGAAGCAGATGCAACAACTACGATAGTATTTGCTAGTGCACCATGCTCTTCTAATTTACGAACTACATTTGCAATAGTAGATGCTTTTTGACCAATCGCAACGTACACACACTTAACGCCTGTGTCTTTTTGATTGATGATTGCATCGATTGCTAGTGCAGTTTTACCTGTTTGACGGTCACCGATGATAAGTTCACGTTGACCACGACCAACTGGAATCATCGCATCGATAGATTTATAACCAGTTTGAACTGGCTCATCTACTGATTTACGCTCGATTACACCTGGTGCAATTTTTTCTACAGGTTCAAACCCGTCGTTATCTAAAGCGCCTTTACCATCGATTGGAGCACCTAGTGTGTTTACAACACGACCAAGTAGACCAGGACCAACAGGAACTTCTAAAATACGACCAGTTGTATATACTTTTACGCCTTCAGTAAGGTCAGCGTACGGACCCATTACTACTGCACCAATTGAGTCGCGCTCAAGGTTTAGTGCGATAGCATAACGGCTGCCAGGAAGCTCAATCATTTCACCTTGCATACAGTCAGCAAGACCGTGGATGCGGATGATACCGTCAGTAACAGATACAATAGTACCTTCGTTACGAGCTTCACTTACAACTTCGAACTTCTCAATACGTTGTTTGATCAGATCTGAAATTTCAGTGGAATTAAGTTGCATGCTCTTTTTCCCAATTACGATTGTAGTGTTGTAGCTAAGCGGCTTAATTTACCGCGAATAGTACCGTCGATTACAGTGTCGCCAGACCTAATAATAAGTCCACCAACCACTGACGCGTCTTCACTACAATTCAGCTTAACTTTGCGTGCGAAACGTTTTTCAAGTGCCGCTACCAATGACTCTTGTTGCGCAGCAACAAGAGGAGTTGCAGAAATCACATCTACTTCGATTTCTTTATCGTATTCTGCTTTAAATTCAGCAAATAACTCAGCAACGTCAGGTAGAGCTGTCAAACGTCCATTTTCAGCCATCACCTTAACTAGGTTCTGACCTTGTTCGTTGAGCTGCTCAGCACAAAGTTGAATAAATAATTCAGCTTGTGCAGAAGCTGTAGGCATACCTGCTAAAGCAGATGATGCTTGTTCATTGCTGGCTACGTGGCCTGCAAAGAACAACATATCATTCCAGCTTTCTAGAGTGCCTTTCTCAACGGCAAGTTCAAAAGCCGCTTTAGCGTATGGGCGAGCGATAGTAGTCAAATTAGACATGCTCATACCCTCCTAATTACAGCTCAGCGACAAGTTTTTCAACGATGTCACTATGTGCGGCTTGATTAATTTCACGCTCTAAAATACGTTCTGCACCAATCACTGCCAGAGTTGCTACTTGCTTACGTAGCTCTTCTGTTATGCGATTACGTTCAGACTCAACTTCAGAGTGCCCTTGAGCAATGATACTTTCACGCTCTTGCTGACCACGAAGTGTTTCTTCGTCAACAATTAGCACTGCACGCTTTTTAGCTTGATCAATGATATCAGCCGCTTGAGCTTTTGCATCTTTAAGCTGTTCAGCAGCTTTCTTTTGCGCAAGTTCTAAGTCTTTTTCGGCTCTATCAGAGGCAGCTAAACCATCTTCGATTTTTTTCTGGCGAGCTTCAATTGCACCGTTTAGTGGTGGCCATACGTATTTCATACAAAATAATACGAACACCGTAAACGCAATCAATTCACCGATAAGAGTGGCGTTTAAATTCACAACCGCTCCTCCTTAAATAGTAAGCTGTTCAAAAAATAAAATTAAAGTACGAACAACAATACCATAGCGATACCAACACCAATCATTGCTACAGCATCGATTAGACCAGCAAGAATAAACATCTTAACTTGTAGCGAAGGTGCAAGCTCAGGTTGACGCGCACATGCTTCAAGGAATTTACCGCCCATGTTACCAAAACCGATTGCTGTGCCGATTGCACCAAAACCGATTAGTAAAGCTACTGCGATGTATTTTAAGCCTGTTAATAATTCTAAAGCTTCCATTTATTTCTCCAAAGTTTCAATTGTAAAGTTAAAAGTAAAAGTAAAATTGTAAATCTAAAAATTAGTGATTATCTGAGCTTGCCATACTTAGGTATACAATCGTAAGCATCATAAATACGAATGCTTGCAATACAATTACTAAGATGTGGAATACAGCCCAAACAAAATGCAATGGTAATTGCATAAATCCGATAGCGCCGATCAAGATGAAAATCAATTCACCTGCATATAAGTTACCAAACAAACGTAGCGCTAATGAAAACGGTTTAGAAACCAGCGCAATCAGTTCAAGTAATAAGTTAAACGGGATTAAAAGGATTTGTAGTGCAGTATTATTTGAACTAAACGGGTGAAGTGTTAGCTCTTTAATAAAACCACCGATGCCTTTTATTTTAATTGAGTAGCCTATCATTAAAATAAATACACCCAGCGCTAGCGCTGCAGTCATATTAATGTCTGTCGTTGGTACAATTTTCATGTACACATCGTGTGAATCCATACCAAACGCAGTTTCACCAACAAAACCAGCTAATGCAGGTAAAAAGTCAACCGGTATTAAATCCATTAAGTTCATTAAAAATATCCAAACGAATATTGTTAATGCTAATGGTGCAATAAGCTTGCTTTTACCATGGAAAGTATCACGTACGTTGTCACCAACAAACTCTACTACCATTTCAATGAAACATTGAAATTTTCCAGGTACACCTAGTGTTGATTTTTTAGCGGCACTACGAAAGATCCATAAAAATATAAGACCTAAACCGATAGACCATGCGAGGGTATCTATATGCCATGTCCAGAAACCACTATCCGTACATGCTTTATTGAAGGCGAGACCTGTATCGGTCGAACACATCTTAGCATTGGTCAAATGGTGCTGGATATGGCCAGATAGAGTAACTTCTTCTGCTGCCATGTTATATCCCAAAGTTAATGTTTAAAAAAAACGGGTGCGAACAATCCAGTAAAGAGCGCCAGTATATAAGTACTAAAAAAGGGTAATAAAATTACCGGAAAATGCTTCAGTACTAGCGCAAACAATACAATTGTTAGCATAAATTTTAATCCGTTGCCGCGTTTCAACGAGGCATACGCTTGATTTGCTCGACTTGCACCCATATGTCGGAATGCATAAAGACCAAATACAAAGTGCGGAAGTACTGCGACAACTCCACCAGCGAGTGATGAAAGCGCTGCATTGACTCCCGAACTAAAACAAATAATTACAGCAGCAACTAATGCTACAACACCCTGAAGGCAAATTAACTTTAATACGGCAAGTCGATATGGACTCGCTAACTTATCAGTCACGTTTAGTTAACCTTTATTGCGTTCTAATTGTTAGGGTGTGAAAACTGGCGAAATTATACTTAATCCTGCCAGTTTTGCAACTTGAGTAGACGCTTTGTAACACGAAATAGCTACAAATGTCCCTTTTTAGACATGTAGAAAACTAATGGTGGGTATTGTCTTGATTAATGCGATTTAAAATGCCGTCAAGTTCGTCCAAATTAGTATAAGAAATAACAAGCTTACCTTTGCCTTTTTTGTTGTAATTTATTTCTACTTTGGCACCTAGGTTTTCAGCGAGTTGTTGCTCTAACTGTTTAACATCTGGATCTTTTTCAGCTATTTCTTTAGCTGGCACGGGTTCTAAAATTGAACGAACTAACTTCTCGGTTTCACGAACGGTTAGTGCTTTAGCAACAGCTAAACGAGCAGCATCTGATTGTGCTTCTCCCTCAAGGGCTAATAAACAACGAGCGTGCCCCATTTCAATGTCGCCATGTTCTAACAGAATTTTTACATCACTGTTTAAATTATTTAAACGAAGTAAGTTAGTTACTGTAGTGCGTGATTTGCCAACCGCATCTGCTACTTGCTGATGTGTTAGTTCAAATTCACTAAGTAAGCGATTTAACGCAACCGCTTCTTCCATGGCATTTAAGTCTTCACGTTGAATATTTTCTATTAGCGCAATAGCAACTGCAGCTTCATCTGGTACGTCTTTAATAATACAAGGTACTGTTTCAAGCTTAGCTATTTGCGCTGCACGCCAACGACGCTCACCGGCGATAATTTCAAAACTATTTTGTGCAATAGGGCGCACGACTATAGGTTGAATAATACCTTGTGAGCGAATAGAACTAGCAAGCTCTTCTAGTGCCTCTTCGGACATGTCTTTACGAGGTTGATATTTACCAGAGTGTAAAAACTCTATTGGGAGTTTTTGTAATTCACTGTTATTTGGCTCAGCCGCATTTTTTACAGCTTCAGTCACGTTTGATGTGTCTTTTTCCTTGCTTGCGCTCGGTGTAGGCTTTGACGAACTTAAAAGTGCATCGAGTCCTCGGCCTAAACCTCGTTTTTTAGCAGACATGTTATTTTTTTACCTCAAAGTTAGGCGACAACGGACGCTGTTTTTTCTTTTCTACGTAACATTTCACCAGCGAGTGCTAAATATGCTTTAGCGCCACTTGATGCCCGGTCATAATACATAGCAGGTGTACCAAAACTAGGTGCCTCTGCTAAACGAACATTACGCGGGATCACCGTACGGTATACTTTGTCGCCAAAATGTTGTTTTAATTGTTCTGATACGTCATTCGCTAAACGGTTACGCGGATCGTACATAGTACGAAGTATGCCTTCAATTTGTAAGCTAGGGTTTACTAACTTAGCAAGCTGCGTAATCGTATCCATTAATGCGGTTAACCCTTCAAGTGCATAATACTCACACTGCATTGGCACTAAAATAGAATCAGCTGCGGCCATTGCGTTAACAGTTAACATATTTAAAGAGGGTGGACAGTCGATAAAAATAAATTCGTACTGATCCTGAATTTTTTCAAGTGCGTTACGTAAGCGCACTTCACGGGCAAATAATTCCATAAGTTTAACTTCTGCAGCGGTTACATCACCGTTTGCAGCAATCATATGGTATTCGCCAGACGTTTCTTTGATAATAACGTCTTCTATAGGTTTATCTTCAATGAGTAAGTCGTAAATTGTTGGTACGTCGCCGTACTTATCTACGCCACTTCCCATAGTCGCATTGCCTTGCGGATCGAGATCAATTAACAGCACTTTACGTTTCGTTGCAGCCATAGACGCAGCGAGGTTTACAGCGGTTGTAGTTTTACCCACTCCACCTTTTTGATTTGCTAATGCGATGACTTTTGCCACAGTGTCTCTGATCCCTAGTCTTTAGAAAGAATAATTAAATGTCGTTGTGCATCTAACTTAGGTACTTCTAATGCAATTTTTTGCTCAAACTTAACGCCAGTAGGTAATGACTCTAGCTCTTCACTAGGGAACACACCTTTAAGCGCTATAAATTTACCCGAATGATCAATTAAGTGCGAACACCAGTCAACCATATCTTGTAATGAAGCAAATGCACGACTGAGTACGCCATCTAATTTAACACTTGGCTGATATTCTTCAACTCTTGACTGAACAGGTGTTACGTTATCAAGGCCAAGCTCATGTTTAACATGCATTAAAAAGCGAACGCGTTTACCTAGACTATCTAGTAACACAAATTGTGTTTTAGGTAATGCAATCGCTAATACAATGCCCGGAAGGCCAGGGCCTGTGCCAACATCAACATAATGATGACCGGGTAAGTGAGGTGCAACAACTAAACTATCCATAATATGCTTAATCATCATTTCTTCAGGTAAGCGTACCGAAGTTAAATTATAAGCTTTATTCCACTTATCTAATAACTCGACGTAACGAACTAGCTGTTGCTGTTGTTTTTCCGTTAGCGCAATATCAGTTTGCGCTAACAATGTAGTTAATTGTTGCTGTAACACTATGTACCCTTATCGTTACGCAGATTTGCGTAATAAGCCTTGCTTCTTCAGATACACTAATAATAGCGAAATCGCCGCTGGGGTGATACCAGAAATACGCGATGCTTGGCCAATAGTGTCTGGACGTGACTCAATAAGCTTAGCAACAACCTCATTTGATAAACCTGATACAGTTTTGTAATCAAACTCTTTTGGTAAAATTGTTTGCTCATGACGAAGCTGCTTATTGATCTCATCTTGTTGACGCGCAATATAGCCTGCGTATTTAGTATGGATCTCAACTTGTTCAAGTGCTGCTACGTTTGTAAATTCAGATCCTAAACCGTCAATAGCCATAAGATCGTTATAACGAATCTCTGGACGACGAAGTAATTCTTCTAAACTTGCTTCACGAGTTAATGGTGTTTTTAGTAATGCATTTACTTGATCAACAACGACGTGATCTTTATGAATCCACGTATCTTTAATGCGTTGTTTTTCTTTCTCAATTACTTCCATTTTTTCGTTAAATGCCTGCCAACGTTCGTCATTAACTAAACCCAGCTCACGGCCTTTTTCAGTTAAGCGAATATCTGCATTATCTTCACGAAGTAGTAAACGGTATTCGGCACGGCTAGTAAACATGCGGTACGGTTCTTTCGTACCTAGTGTTGCTAAGTCGTCAATTAATACACCCACGTAAGCTTCATCGCGACGTGGTGTCCAAGAATCTTTACCTTGCACTTTTAACGCAGCATTCATACCTGCAATTAAGCCTTGTGCACCCGCTTCTTCATAACCGGTAGTGCCGTTAATTTGACCCGCGAAAAATAAGCCTTCGATAAATTTTGTTTCTAAAGACTGTTTTAAGTCGCGTGGATCAAAGTAGTCATATTCTATTGCATAGCCTGGTCGACAAATATGTGCATTTTCAAAACCAGAAATAGATTGCACAATCTCAAGTTGTACATCAAACGGTAAACTAGTAGAAATACCATTTGGATATAATTCGTATGATGTTAAGCCTTCAGGTTCAACAAATATTTGGTGCTTATCTTTATCCGCAAAACGTACAATTTTATCTTCAATTGATGGGCAGTAGCGTGGACCAATACCTTCAATTACACCTGAGTACATAGGTGAGCGATGTAGGTTTTTACGAATAACATCATGTGTTTTTTCGTTGGTGTAAGTGATGTAACACGGTATTTGTTGTGGGTGATCTGATTGTTTACCCATAAATGAAAATACAGGTGTTGGCATATCACCAGGCTGTGCTTCCATTTTTGTAAAATCAACAGTACGTGCATCAATACGTGGCGGAGTACCTGTTTTTAAGCGATCCACTCTAAAAGGGTGTTCGCGTAAACGTTCAGCCAATGCAATTGATGGTGGATCACCAGCACGACCGCCTTTGTAATTTTCTAAACCAATGTGTATTTGGCCACCTAAAAAAGTACCCACGGTTAAAACAACACTTGGAGCACTAAAACGTAAACCCATTTGAGTTACTACGCCAGTAACACGATCGTTTTCAACAATAAGATCATCACATGATTGTTGAAAAATCTTAAGGTTATCTTGATTTTGTAATGTTGTTTGAATAGCTGCTTTGTACAAAGCGCGATCTGCTTGTGCTCGAGTTGCACGAACAGCAGGTCCTTTTGAAGAGTTTAGTGTGCGAAATTGGATCCCGCCTTTGTCAATGGCCTGTGCCATTGCACCGCCAAGCGCATCAATTTCTTTTACCAAATGACCTTTGCCAATCCCACCAATCGCTGGGTTACAAGACATTTGACCAAGGGTATCCATATTGTGAGTCAGTAGCAGGGTATTCATCCCCATACGGGCAGCTGCTAATGCGGCTTCAGTGCCAGCATGTCCACCACCTACTACGATAACGTCAAAATTTTCGTGAAAAATCATTAATGGGATCCTACTTAAATCAAACCGGTAAACTTCAAAAGGGAGCGTATTCTACCTAGAAATTGGCAGAAGATAAATGATTAAACAAAGAGCAAGATCTAAGTATGTGATCTCTAATAATATAAAGGATCTTTTAAAGAGATCTTTTATTACTATAACTACTACTGATCAGCTTTTCTGTTGATAAGGTTCAGATCTTCATTTAAAACATGAAATTAGATCAGATCTAAAGGTGTTAATATGATCGGATCATCCAGCAGATAAGCTCTGATCAAAAAGGCACCTTATGCACAGGGCTGAATCAGTTGGATCTTATCCCATGGATAAGCATGCTTTAAAAAGCAGTTTATTCAATCTTTATCCACAAAATCTATTAAATTATTAGTAAATTGTGGGTAACTTTATATATAACTTTTTACTTGATCTATCTATTTTAAGCCTGTTTTGGTTATCCAAGAGTCTAACCATGCTAATGCTGTGTCTTCTGGTAGTGCTTCATCGAGAATATTAAGCTCTAAGCGTTCTGCTACTTTTATAGCGCCTTTTTGAGATAATAAGGCATCTATATTACGTCCAGCTTGGTTGTAAGTGTCATAACTGGTATCACCTAAAGCGATTACTGAGTATTTTAATTCCGATAAATCATTAGCTTGAGTAACATCTTCAACAAAGCTAATAAAGTTTTCAGGATAATCACCTGCACCATAAGTAGATGTGCAAATTAACCAAATAGTATTTTGCTGATCAATATCGCTAAATTCAGGCTGATCATGTAGTTGTGTAGCAATACCAAGGTTATTAAGCGCGTCGCTTAGTTGCTCTGCAACATACTCGGCTGATCCCATTTGGCTGCCAACAATAAGATTTACTGAACTCATGAATATTAGTGATCACATTGGTTTTAATTGCTGCCTATGATAACTGAGTGTGAGTAACAGTAAAGTTAAGAGTGCTTTTTTGTATAACTATTTTTGTGCTAATTTTACTCTTATTTGAAAACGCCTCCTTAAGTTGTTGATATTATAGGAATTAACAAAATATCTTTAAATGTAATCTTCTGATCAAGTTGTTGATAACAGTGGGGAAAGCTCTGTTTAAACACACCTTTTAGGTTGTTTAATAATCGCTAAGTTATTGATATTACTATTTAGTGAGAGACTTAATTGTAAATCTAGGCATAAAAAGCACAAGGTGATCATAATGTGGATATAAAGGTTGTTGATAACCTTAAATTTAGATCGAAAATAATTTTATTAAATGATCTAATTGAGCTGATCTAACGAAATTAATTAAAAATAAGCTTATAAACAGATAATTTTTAATAGATCATTAGGTTTTTCTCTGCGAGGTGGCTCAATTTACTATTTATTTGAGCTAAAAATTAGGATTTGTGGATAAGTGATCTCAATATATTTAATTTAATGCGTATTTATAGCTGCTTTTTTATGTATTTTGCTGGTGGATTAATAGATCAAAAGTTTGATGCACTCAAATCTCGAGTCATTTTTATTAAAAAGCCGCAGTGATCGTCTGTCCATATGTTGTATAAAGTTGATTATTTAGAGTGTTTATCGTCACGTTTTAGCTCTTAAATTGAGCAAATAACATTAGTTTTTATGAGCTAGATAATTATAAAAAAGCTATTTATAACTAACTTTTGTGTGGAGGATAACGATTTTAAAACGTATTTTTGTTTGAAATATGTATCGGTTTTGACCTTAAAATGGGTGTTACTTGCGCTATTAATACCTTACTTAAAGGCTCTTTTCACTGTCTAATCTACATGATCTCGCTGGTAATAATTATCGCTTTGGGTATGATTTTATTGGCAGAACTGGCTGGGATTGACGGTATAAATACATATTTTATAGTGAATATTTTACATAAAAAAGAGCACCTAAGTGCTCTTATAATAAACATATATCTGTAATAAGGTGCTTATTTACCAATACAAAATGAGCTAAATATCTTGCCAAGTAAGTCGTCTGAGGTAAATTCACCGGTTATTTCGTTTAAATACTGCTGTGTTAAACGTAGTTCTTCAGCCAATATTTCACCAGCAATGTGCATTTCTAATTGTGTTTTACCTGTTTCTAAATGATACGCAGCACTCTCTAGTGCATCCAAATGACGACGGCGCGCCATAAAGCCACCCTCTGTTGCGCCTTGAAAGCCTATACAGGCTTTTAAATGCTCGCGAACAAGTTCAATACCGTCAGCATTTTTAGCACTTAAGCTGATGACCGGGTATTGTTGCTCTTGCTCCATTCCGACTATATCACCCGATAAATCAGCTTTATTTCTGATGACCGTAACCCCCATACCTTCTGGTAATTTGGCCATAAATTCAGGCCAAATTTTATGAGGGTCAGTATCTATAGTGTCAGTGCCATCAAGCATAAATAAAACGCGATCGGCTTGGTTTATTTCATCCCACGCCCGTTCAATACCTATTTGTTCTACGCGGTCAGGGCTCTCTCGTAGGCCTGCTGTATCTATAATATGCAGTGGCATACCATCTATATGTATATGCTCTCGTAGTACGTCGCGAGTGGTACCGGCTATTTCTGTTACGATTGCAGCTTCACGACCGGCTAGGGCGTTTAGTAGGCTTGATTTACCGGCATTTGGGCGACCAGCAATAACAACACGCATACCTTCGCGCATGATGCTGCCTTGCTTGGCTTGGTTGGTTACAGTGTTAAGCTGAGTAATAATAGCGTCTAAGTCGCCTGACACTTTACCGTCTGATAAAAAATCAATTTCTTCATCTGGAAAATCTATTGCCGCTTCTACATACATACGTAAGTGAATTACTTTTTCTACAAGCGTTTCTATGTGTTTAGAAAATTCACCTTGGAGAGACTGTAGGGCGCTTTTGGCAGCTTGTTCGCTTGTAGCATTAATTAAGTCGGCGATGGCCTCTGCTTGTGTTAAATCAAGCTTGTCATTCATAAATGCGCGTTCAGAAAACTCACCAGGCTTTGCTAAACGAACGCCCTCTATTTTACTAATTTCTTTAAGTAACATATCCAACACTACAGGACCGCCGTGGCCTTGTAGTTCAAGTACGTCTTCGCCTGTAAATGAGTTAGGACCTGCAAAGTAAATGGCAATACCTTGATCAAGTTGCTCGCCAGCTAGGCTTTTAAATGGCACGTAATCGGCGTAGCGAACTTTAGGAATTTTACCTACTACTTTTTCGGCGACACTTTTAGCAAGGCTACCTGAAACGCGAATAATACCAACACCACCACGTCCGGGGGCAGTTGCTTGTGCTGCAATTGTATCTTGATTGATCATGCTATTAATTTGCCAACGATAAGTAACTTTATGGCGGTATTGTAACCTATGAAATAAACACTCGCGAATACTCTGGTGAAAAACAGGCAATAAAAAAGGCGACCGAAGTCGCCTTTATATAAGTAGGAGCTTAGTTAGCCTCTTACTTTAATTCCTTTCTTTTCCATGCCACGGTAGATGATTAACATCTGGACAATAGAAATAAGGTTAGACACTAACCAGTAAAGAACTAAACCCGATGGGAACCATAAGAAGAATACAGAGAAGATAACCGGCATAAAGGTCATCATTTTTTGCTGCATTGGATCAGTTACCGTCATAGGCTGTAGTTTTTGCGTCACAAACATACTCGCACCAAATAAGATTGGTAATACGTAGTACGGGTCTTGTGCAGAAAGGTCTGTTAACCAAAAAATAAATTCAGCATGGCGAAGTTCAGTTGACTCTAAGAATACGTAGAACAAGGCTAAGAAAATTGGCATTTGTAGCAAAATAGGGAAACAGCCACCCATTGGGTTAACTTTTTCTTTTTTGTACATTTCCATAGTTGCTTGGCCGAACTTTTGACGGTCGTCACCAAACTTTTCTTTAAGAGCTGCCATTTTAGGCTGTAGGGCACGCATTTTTGCCATTGAAGTGTATTGCGCTTTAGTAAGTGGGTACATTAACGATTTAACGATAATAGTGATGGCAATAATTGCTACACCCCAGTTACCTAAAATGCTATGTAGCCATTTTAGCAATACAAATAAAGGTTGCGAAATAAACCATAACCAACCGTAATCTACAGTTAAGTCTAAGTCTGGGTGAATTGCTTCAAGAATATCTGACTCTTTCGGACCCATATAATAAGTAGCAGTTAGTGTTTGCTCACTACCAGCTTGAATATTTACAGCGGGATCTTTAGCACCAATAATAGCGGCATTACTTTTTGTAATTAAGCTATAAATTGTATTTGTTTGACCCTGCATTGGAACCCAAGCACTTACAAAGTAATGTTGTATAAATGCAACATAACCACCTTGCGTGTTTTTGTTTAGGTTTTTATCAGCCATATCTGAAAAACTATACTTTTCATATGGTTCTTCGTCAGTACCGTATGCAGCACCTAAATAGTTTTGATCAACCATGCTACCTTTTTCTTGTACGGTACGCTTAATTTGCGTGTATAGCTGTACTTGAAGAGGTGCGCTGGTAGTGTTGTTGATTTTGTATTCTAAGCCTACGTCATACTGACCTTTTTTGAATACATACGTTTTAGTAAAACTAACACCATTACTATCAGTAAACTGAAGTGGAACGCGAAGCTCATCACCCGTTAAGGTATATGATTTTTGTTCGGTACTATAAGTAGGGCGACCGTTAGCTGATGCGTCAGGGCCATTTAAGCCAATTAAGCCACTTTGTGAAAAGTATTGTTTGCCACTATCAAGCTGACCAAGAAGCATATAAGGTGTTTCACTTCCTTTAGTTTCTTCGTATTGAAGAAGGTCTGTTTCAACAATGTCACCGCCTTTGGTGTCAATTTTAACTTTAAAAACGTCAGTTGTGATTTCAATAACTGAACGTTTAGCTAAAGTTGCTGAAGCGGGTAAACCTGAATCTGACGATGAAGGAATATAATCATCCGACTCTGGTGAATTTGCTTGTAGTGTTTGTGTTGTGGCACTTGGATCGGCTTTAGGCTTGTTGTAATCATTATCCCATTCTTGGAACAATAAAAACGACACTAGCATTAGGCCAATTAATAAAAACGTGCGTTGCGATTCCATAACAGCTCTTATTTCTCGTGTTGGTGGTTAATATGGGTTAATTTTTCAGGTACGGGGTCGTCTCCACCTGAATGTAAAGGATGGCATTTTAATATGCGTTTTAAAGCTAACCAACTACCTTTTATAAATCCATGCAAATTAATTGCTTGAATTGCATAATGTGAGCAGCTTGGATTAAAACGACAATGCGGACCTAACAGCGGGCTAATCCACTTTTGATAACCGCGGATAAATAACACTAAACAAATCTTAGGAAAAGCAACAAGTGGTTTAATTAACCTCATGATGTTTATGCCCCTACTTAAGTTTAGTGAGATAGATATCATGTATTTAAAGACTCAATTAGAAATTTTAAATGCATGATTAAAAGGTGAGCTAAAGATACATTAATTAACCCTGCAATTCTATTGCAATTAGGTTTGTTTATTAGATTTAGCTGATTTGTTTGGGCGTTTCTTAAAAGGTGGCGGTTTAGGTGCACCTGGTTTACAGCGTTCGTTAATTTTTCGCCATAATTTAGTAAGTTGTTTGGTTAATTCTTCATTAGACTGTTCATCAATACCACTTTTCACCATAAGCACAATATCAATATTATCGATGCTGTGTTGATTTAAACGAAAACTTTCGCGAGCGAGACGTTTAATACGGTTTCGTTGGCATGCCTTTTTTACGCGTTTTTTAGCAACAGTAAGACCTAACCGAGGTTTTTCTTGGTCATTTGGTTTAGCTAATAGAGTAAAGAAAGGAGTTGCAGCCCGAGCGGGTTCATTAAATATGCGAGAGTAATGCGAGGGAGTTAACAGACGTAACTCCCTGCCAAAGCTAAAGTCTTCCACTTATAAATTAAGCAGAAAGAACTTTGCGGCCTTTAGCGCGGCGACGTGCTAATACTTTACGGCCATTTACAGTTGCCATGCGAGCACGGAAGCCGTGTGCACGTTTGCGTTTTAAAACGCTAGGTTGAAAAGTTCTTTTCATAACAATCTCATCCGATCGGTTAAAGTTAAAACATCCTATACAGGTCGCGATCCTGGCATAGGTGCCATTGCGAGCGCGAGATATTATAGAGTAAGTAACGTAAAGTCAATCATAATTACGTTCGCAGTATATAGCCCAGTTATGGCTCATAAAGAGATCATGTAGGGCGATCTGATAGGATCATCATAAATAAGAAGTTTTCCACAGCCCCTGTATAAAAAGTGAATAAAAGCGGGGGAAAAGAAAATTGGATCGTAAATTTGGTTCGCGATCTTGGTGTTATTTTGTTATGATCTCCTCTTCGGATCTAAAATAAAAACTGTTTTAAATCAGGTTGTTAATAATTTTATACATCGATATCAACAATTTTATAAAAATCAATCTTTTACTTGTGGATAAAGTGCCTTCATAATACGCGGTCTTGGGTCGCTTATTGGACCATTTGAACGCAATAAATGTATGATTTATAATCATTAATGATGTGCGGGAATAAAAATTATATCTCTGGGAGTTTAACTGTGTATCTGTCGGTTTGGCAAAGTTGTTTATATGTATTGCAAGATGAGCTGCCTTCGCAGCAATTCAGTATGTGGGTAAGACCACTACAAGCAGAAAGTACCGAAGATACCTTGACGATTTATGCACCTAATCGCTTTGTGCTTGATTGGGTAAGAGAAAAGTACCTAAATAGAATTAACGAATTATTAGTAGAAATTTGTGGTGTTGAAGCACCAAAGCTACGTTTTGATGTAGGTAGTAAGCCTTTATTAAATGCACAAGCTGCACCGGTTATAGAAACACAATCAGCACCACAAGCTTCTACAAAACAACAGCCTCGTGAGCAAAAGCCTGTTGTTGAACCTGCACCTAAGTCAGGTTACAAATCTAACATTAAAGAAAACTATACCTTTGACAGCTTTGTTGAAGGTAAGTCAAACCAATTAGCAAAAGCAGCGGCCACTCAAGTTGCCGATAATCCTGGCTCTGCTTTTAACCCTGTATTTATTTACGGTGGTACTGGTTTAGGTAAAACTCACTTATTACATGCAGTAGGCAACGGCATTATGGCAAACAAGCCAGATGCTAAAATTGTTTACATGCATTCAGAACGCTTTGTTCAAGATATGGTAAAGGCACTTCAAAATAATGCGATAGAAGAATTTAAGCGCTATTACCGCAGTGTTGACGCATTAATGATTGATGATATTCAATTTTTTGCTAATAAAGAGCGTTCACAAGAAGAGTTTTTTCATACCTTTAATGCATTACTTGAAGGCAACCAACAAATTATTTTAACCTCTGACCGTTATCCAAAAGAGATTGAAGGGGTCGAAGACCGTCTTAAATCACGTTTTGGTTGGGGATTAACAATCGCGATTGAGCCACCAGAGCTTGAAACTCGCGTTGCTATTTTGATGAAAAAAGCACAACAAAGTAAGATTAACTTACCACATGAAGTTGCCTTTTTTATCGCCAAAAAATTACGTTCAAATGTACGTGAACTGGAAGGCGCACTTAACCGTGTAATTGCTAATGCTAATTTTACAGGTCGTCCAATTTCGATTGATTTTGTAAAAGAAGCACTACGCGATTTACTTGCCTTGCAAGATAAGCTGGTTACGATAGATAATATTCAGCGCACCGTTGCTGAGTACTACCGAATTCGAGTGTCAGATCTATTGTCTAAGCGCCGCAGCCGCTCTATAGCAAGGCCACGCCAAGTTGCCATGGCATTATCTAAAGAATTAACTAATCACAGCTTACCTGAGATTGGTGACGCATTTGGTGGACGCGATCATACGACCGTATTACACGCATGTCGTAAGATAAAATCACTACGTGACGAAAGCCACGAAATTAAAGAAGATTACCAAAACTTAATAAGAACATTGTCATCTTAGGGCTGACTTTATTATGCAAATAACAATATCAAGACAACAATTTTTAAAGCCATTGGTGCAAGTGTCGGGTGCAATAGAGCGCAAACACACGCTACCAATCTTATCTAACGTTTTGTTAGTGGTAGAAAACGGACAACTTTCAATGACGGGTACTGACCTTGAAATTGAATTAGTTTCTGGCGTATTTGTAGGTGATGATATTGCCGATACAAAACTAACGTTACCCGCTAAAAAGTTACTCGATATTTGTAAAAGTCTACCAGACGGTTCAGACATTACTTTAAGCTTGCAAGAGCACCAATTACTTTTAACCAGTGGTAAAAGCCGTTTTTCATTAACGACTTTATCTGCTGATGATTTTCCTAATTTAGAGCAGTGGGATGGTGAGGTTGAATTTCAACTAACTCGTTTAGAGCTTCGTAAGTTACTTGAAAGCACGCATTTTTCGATGGCAAATCAAGATGTACGTTATTACTTAAACGGTATGTCGTTTGAAGTAGATAATACAGACATAAAAACAGTAGCAACAGATGGTCACCGTTTAGCTATTGCACAAAAGCAATTAACGCAATCGCTTAATACTCAACGTCAATTAATTATACCTCGCAAAGGTGTGCAAGAAATTATGCGCCTTATGGTAGCTGACGACGAATTGGTTACAATTCAGTTTGGTGCTAACCATATTCGTATCATTGATATTGAGTTTACATTTACAAGTAAGCTAGTTGATGGACGCTTTCCTGATTACCGTCGTGTATTACCACGTGGTGGTGACAAAGTAATTACAGCTAACCGAGAATGGTTACGAAATGCGTTTCAACGAGTGTCTATTTTATCGAATGAAAAATTTCGTGGTGTACGCTTAAACCTATCAAACGGTTTATTAAAAATTACTGCCAATAACCCAGAGCAAGAACAAGCTGAAGAAGTTGTTGAAGTAAGTTACGAAGGCGCAGACCTAGAAATAGGATTCAACGTGTCTTACGTATTAGATGTACTAAACACATTAAAAACAGAAGACGTACTATTTACATTAGCCGACTCAAACAGCAGTGCATTAATTGAAGGTGCAGGCGATGAAGAAGCAATGTACGTTGTTATGCCTATGCGTTTATAAGACTATAAATACATAATGAGCTTAAGTCATTTGAGCCTCAAATATTTTCGTAATATTGAGGCGCTGACGCTAGAACCAGTCAACGGCGTTAATATAATTTATGGTGAAAATGGCAGCGGAAAAACCAGCCTTTTAGAGGCTATATATTACCTTTCTCATGGCAAATCTTTTCGTACTCCAAAACACAAAAGTATTATTGCGCACCAGCAAGAGCAATTTGTAATTCACGGGCGTAAAACAATACACGATTTATCAATTCCAATTGGTATTAGTAAAACGCAAACGGGTGAGACCAATTTAAAAATTCAAGGTAAGGCGAGTCGCAGGATATCAGAACTCGCTCAACTTATGCCTGTACAAATTATTACACCAGAGAGTTATTCTTTGTTTTTTGGTGGACCTAAAGAGCGCAGAAAGTTCTTAGATTTAGGTTTGTTCCACGTGGAACATGAGTTCTTTTTTTTGTGGCAATCATTTAATAAAGTACTTAAGCAACGTAATGCATTGTTAAAAACTAAGCCCAAGAATTATTTTGACCAAATTAAGTTTTGGGACAAAGAATTTGTTAGACTGGCTGAAGAAATAAATAAATTAAGATTGGCGTATATAAGTAGGTTTAAGCAGCAATTTTTTGATAAAATGTGTGCAGAATTGACGCTTGTACGTGATTTAGAAATGACCTTTAGCGCAGGCTGGAAAGAGACTGAATCTCTTGCAGATGTGTTAGAGCAAAACTTTGAGCGAGATGCTCGCCAAGGGTTTACAAGTAAAGGCCCTCATAAGGCCGATTTTAGTTTTAGTGTCGCTGGCAACAGTGTGGAGAATACATTCTCACGCGGTCAATTGAAGCTATTATTGTATGCGTTGAAAGTTACGCAAAATAGCTTAATTGAGTCAGAGACAGATAAGCAATCTATATTGCTAATAGATGATCTACCTTCAGAATTAGGCGAAGATACAAAAGAGAAAGTGGGACAATTACTTGCTCACTGCAGTTCTCAAATTTTTATCTCTTCAATTTTATCTGAAAGTATTTCTGCTGTGGTGGAACCCATGCAACGAGAACTACAAATGTTCCACGTGAAACATGGCAACCTAATAACAAGATAAGTGGGATTAACCATGTCTGAGAATTATGACTCGTCGAGTATTAAAGTACTTAAAGGATTAGACGCAGTAAGAAAGCGTCCTGGAATGTATATTGGGGACACCGATGATGGCACAGGCTTACACCACATGGTGTTTGAGGTCGTTGATAACTCGATCGATGAAGCCTTAGCAGGTCATTGTGATGATATTTATGTAACGATTCACTTAGACGGTTCTGTCTCAGTTCGAGATAACGGTCGTGGTATCCCAACTTCTATCCATGAAGAAGAAGGCGTATCTGCAGCCGAAGTTATTATGACGGTACTTCATGCCGGTGGTAAGTTTGATGATAACTCTTATAAAGTATCAGGTGGCTTACACGGTGTTGGTGTTTCTGTTGTAAATGCACTTTCAGAAAAACTAAAACTGACTGTTCGTCGTGAAGGAAAGCTTCATGAGCAGTTTTATACTATGGGTGTTCCAGATGCACCTTTAGCTGTAATTGGTGACTCAGAAACAACTGGTACAGAATTACGTTTTTGGCCAAGCGCTGAAACATTCACAAATTTAGATTTTCATTACGACATTTTAGCTAAGCGTTTACGCGAGCTTTCATTCCTAAACTCAGGTGTGAGCATCATCTTAAATGATGAGCGTGAAGAAAATAAATCTGACCACTTTAAATATGAAGGCGGTATTCAAGCTTTCGTAGAATACTTAAACCGTAATAAAACACCTATACATAAAGGTGTGTTCCATTTTACTCACGAACGTGAAGAAGATGGTATTAGTGTTGAAGTATCAATGCAGTGGAATGATGCATACCAAGAAAACATTTACTGTTTCACAAATAATATTCCACAACGTGATGGTGGTACTCACTTAGCCGGTTTTAGATCAGCGCTAACACGTACACTTAATAACTACATGGAAAAAGAAGGCTTTAACAAAAAAGCTAAAACAACCAGCAATGCTACCGGTGATGATGCCCGTGAAGGCTTAACGGCTGTTGTTAGTGTTAAAGTTCCTGATCCTAAGTTCTCATCACAAACTAAAGACAAGCTAGTATCAAGTGAAGTTAAATCTGCGGTTGAACAAGCAATGGCTGAAAAATTCACTGAGTTTTTACTAGAAAACCCAACTGATGCCAAAATTGTTGTAGGTAAGATTATTGATGCCTCACGTGCACGTGAAGCGGCGCGTAAAGCCCGTGAAATGACACGACGTAAAGGTGCAATGGACTTAGCAGGCTTACCAGGTAAGCTAGCTGATTGCCAAGAAAAAGACCCAGCCCAATCTGAACTATATATAGTGGAAGGGGACTCTGCTGGCGGATCAGCCAAGCAGGGACGTAACCGTAAAAACCAAGCTATTCTTCCGCTTAAAGGTAAAATATTAAACGTAGAAAAAGCACGTTTTGATAAAATGTTATCTTCGCAAGAAGTAGCAACACTAATTACTGCATTAGGGTGTGGTATTGGTCGTGACGAATATAACCCTGAGAAATTACGTTATCACCGTATCATCATCATGACCGATGCGGACGTGGATGGTTCTCACATTCGTACGTTACTACTAACATTCTTCTATCGTCAAATGCCTGAAATTGTAGAACGCGGTTATATTTATATTGCTCAACCACCACTTTATAAAGTGAAAAAAGGTAAGCAAGAGCGTTATATTAAAGATGATCCAGCATTAGTAGAGTACTTAACGTCGCTTGCACTTAATAATGCTGCTTTATATCCAAGTGCAGATGCTTCTGCGCTAGAAGGTGAAGCGCTAGAGAAAGTCGTTCACGATTACCAAAATACAGTTAAAGTTATTGAGCGTTTAAAGCGTAAATATCCTAACACGGTAATGGAACGCTTAATCTACCAAACAGAGTTGAAAACTGATGACCTTTCTGACGAAGCTAAAGTAATTGCTTGGACAAAAGAGTTAGTTGATGACCTGATTGCACGTGATGAAGATGCAACTATTTTCCATGCAGGCACAGAGTTTGACGCTGAGCGTAATATGTATTACCCGGTTGTGAATATTCGTCAGCACGGTGTTGATAAAGCACATGTACTTCATTATGACTTTATTGCATCACGTGACTACCAACGCATTGCTGTGACTGGTACTAACATTGCAAACATCCTAAAAGAAGGTGCTTATATTCAACGTGGTGAGAAAACAAAACCTGTTGATAACTTTGTGGATGCTTTGGAATGGTTGATCACAGAATCTAAGCGCGGGATCTACATTCAACGCTATAAAGGACTGGGTGAAATGAACCCAAGCCAGCTTTGGGAAACAACAATGGATCCTAGTGCTCGTCGTATGTTACAAGTAACGATTGAAGATGCTGTTGGCGCGGATCAATTATTTGCCACCTTAATGGGTGATCAAGTAGAGCCTCGTAGAGAGTTTATCGAAACTAACGCTCTACGCGTAGTTAATCTAGACGTGTAAAAATATTACTTACACCGAAAAAGGAGCCTAATGGCTCCTTTTTTATTTTTTCAATTACACAAACTGCTTAAAACCTGAGTGTACACACGGTATACTAAGGGTAATTTTCACGCTACTTCTTAGATAGTAAAAAGCCAAATATGCAAAAATATGACGTAAAAACCTTTCAAGGTTTGATCCTGGCTTTACAGGATTATTGGGCGCAGCAAGGCTGTGTCATTATTCAACCACTTGATATGGAAGTGGGCGCCGGGACATTTCACCCGCAAACATTTTTAAAGTCTATTGGTCCAGAGCCAATGTCGAGCGCGTACGTTCAGCCGTGTCGTCGTCCTACGGATGGCCGCTATGGTGAAAACCCAAATCGCCTACAACATTACTACCAATTCCAAGTAGTTTTAAAGCCATCGCCAGATAACATCCAAGAGCTTTACTTAGGCTCATTAGCGGCAATGGGTATTGATACCCTTACTCACGAAGTTCGCTTTGTAGAAGATAACTGGGAATCACCTACGCTAGGCGCATGGGGCTTGGGATGGGAAATTTGGTTAAACGGCATGGAAGTAACGCAGTTTACCTACTTTCAACAAGTGGGTGGCTTAGAGTGCTCACCAGTAACAGGCGAAATTACTTACGGCCTAGAGCGTTTAGCAATGTACATTCAAGGCGTAGATAGCATTTACGACCTAGTATGGGCAGACGGTCCACTAGGGCGCGTAACATACGGCGACGTGTTCCATCAAAATGAAGTAGAGCAATCTACTTATAATTTTGAACATGCAAACGTAGAAGACTTATTTGCACAGTTTGATAAGTGTGAAGCAGAAAGCCAAAAGTTAATTGAAGCTAACTTACCACTACCTGCATACGAGCAAGTAATGAAAGCATCGCACGCATTTAACTTACTAGACGCACGCCACGCAATTTCGGTAACCGAACGTCAGCGTTATATTTTACGCGTTCGTGCGTTATCAAAAGCGTGTGCACAAAGTTACTATGACAAACGTGAAGCGCTTGGTTTCCCGCTGTGTAAGGATAAGTAAAATGTCAGCACAAAATTTATTAGTAGAAATTGGCACAGAAGAGTTACCACCAAAAGCATTGCGTAAATTAGCAGAAGCCTTTGCTGCAAACTTAACTCAAGAGCTAGAAACATTAGAATTAGCACACCAAGGCGTAAGCTGGTATGCATCGCCTCGTCGTTTGGGTTTACAAGTAAAAGCGCTTGAAGCTAAGCAACAAGACAAAGAAGTTGAAAAGCGTGGCCCAGCAACAAAGGCAGCGTTTGACAGCGAAGGTAACCCAACAAAAGCAGCAATGGGTTGGGCACGTGGTTGTGGTATTGAAGTAAAAGACGCACAAACACTTGAAACCGATAAAGGCGCTTGGTTATTGCACATTGCTAAAGTAGCAGGGCAAGAAACTAAAACCCTAATGACAGATGCAATCACAAAAGCATTAAGTAAATTACCAATCCCTAAACCAATGCGTTGGGGCGCGAATAAAACACAATTTATTCGCCCTGTGCATACAGTAACTATTTTATTTGGTGATGAGCTACTTGAAGGCGAAATTCTTGGTAAGCAAATAACTAACCAGCTTCAGGGTCATCGTTTTCATCACCCAGAAAAAATTAGCATTAACCATGCAGATGACGTTTTTGACGTACTTAAATCTGCTTACGTTATTGCTGATTACGAGCAACGTAAGGCGCAAATTCGAGCACAAATAGAAGAGGCTGCAAGCGCAGTTAACGCTGTTGTTGCAATGGATGAAGATTTACTAGAAGAAGTAACATCACTTGTAGAGTGGCCAGTTACTTTAACGGCAACATTTGAAGAAGCATTTTTAGATGTACCAGCCGAAGCGTTAATTTACACCATGAAAGACGATCAAAAATATTTCCCGTTATTAGATCAAAACGGCAAACTTTTAAATAAGTTTTTGTTTGTATCTAACATCGAAAGTAAAGATCCAAGTGTGGTTATTTCTGGTAACGAAAAAGTAGTGCGCCCGCGTTTAGCCGATGCACAGTTCTTCTTTGAAACAGATAAAAAGAAAACCCTAGAAAGCCGATTAGAGTCGCTTGATAGCGTATTGTTCCAAAAGCAACTTGGTACGCTTAAAGATAAGTCTGAGCGCATTAGTGAACTTGCAGGTTATATTGCTGAGCAATTAGGTGCTGATAAAGACCTAGCACAGCGTGCAGGCTTATTAAGTAAAACTGACCTAATGACTGAAATGGTTATGGAATTTACCGACGTGCAAGGTGTAATGGGAATGCATTACGCTCGCCACGATGGTGAAGCCGAAGATGTAGCCGTAGCGCAAAACGAGCAGTACATGCCACGCTTTGCAGGGGATAACTTACCAACAAACTTAATTAGCTGCGCAGTAGCGATTGCTGATAAGTTTGACACGCTGGTGGGTATTTTTGGTATAGGCCAAGCACCTAAAGGTGACAAAGACCCATTTGCTCTTCGTCGTGCTGCTATTGGTGCACTGCGCATCATGGTAGAAAAAGAACTACCACTTGATATTTTAGACCTAGTAGCTAAATCGCAAACATTGTTTGGCGAAAAGTTAACTAACTTAAATGTATCAACTGACGTATTTGAGTTTATGCTAGGGCGCTTCCGTGCTTGGTATCAAGACGAAGGTATTGAAGTAGACGTAATTCAAGCAGTGCTTGCACGTCGTCCGACTAAACCTGTTGATTTTGATCGCCGTGTTAAAGCCGTGAGCCATTTCCGCACATTAGACGCAGCAGAAGCGCTTGCAGCAGCTAATAAGCGTGTAGGTAACATTCTGGCTAAAAACGATATTACCAGCCAAGGTAGTGTTGATGAGAGCTTATTAAGCGACGACGCCGAAAAAGTATTGGCATCACAAGTAGCAAAATTTGCCACTGACCTTGCACCACTTTACGCAGATGGAAACTACCAAGAAGCATTAAGCCAATTGGCGGGTATTCGTGAAAGTGTTGATAACTTTTTTGACAACGTAATGGTTATGGCCGACGATGAAGCTGTTAAGCAAAATCGTCTTGCGCTATTAAGCCAGTTAAGCGGATTGTTTTTAGGTATTGCAGATATTTCTGTTTTACAAAAATAACACCGATTAGCAATTTTAAAAGCCAGCGTTTTGCTGGCTTTTTAGTTTTCACTGTATGCAAAGGAAACCCCATTGATGATTTCTATGAAACGAATTTTAACCTTAGCAATTGCTGGTTTACTTACTGCTTGTACAAGCCAAATTTCGATTAACGATGTATTGCCACAGCAAGAGCTAGATAAAACAATTTATCTAAGAGGCGACTTTACGCTTTGGGACGCTGAACCTCAGTATCAGTTTTCGCCAGTTGGTCCTGCGCTTTATCAAGCAGAAGTTAAATTTTCTAGCCCTGGTAAAGTGTACGAATTTAAAATAGCAGATGCCGATTTTAGCGAAGGTTATAACTGTGGTTATAGCGACGCACAACCAGAGGGGCAAAGCCTAACACTCGGCCAGCCAGCTATCGCAGACTGTAATACTATTTATAACTACTTTAGTTTCACACCAGCAATAAAAGGCACGTACATAGTAAGTATTGACTACAGTGACTACGACAAGCCACAAGTGACGATAACGAAGAAATAAAAACAAACAAGCTGAATCATTCAGCTTGTTACTAAATATGGTTGGATTAATTCAATTAATGATGACATTGAAGTGCCTAAATGTTTAGGGGGATCTGCTAAGTCGAAGTTCAGTTTTTTACTATTTTGAATTGCTATAGTTGTATTGGAAATTAAGAGAGATATCTCAGAATTATTATTAATTAAAACTTTCCTCATTCGTTTTTTAAGGAATTGTTTTTCATTTTCGAGTAATTTATTTAGGGTATCTTCTTCTATATTTACAACATCTTCAAAATGGAGAAGTGGCCATATATCAAAAGCAGGGTTGCTGATTATTAAATTGATGCCTTTTTGCTTTGCTTCCTTAATTGTAGCTTTTGTATTTTTTTGATGCTTTTCTGAGAAATAATGATCAACATCAAAAGCTATGAAACCATAGACGTTACCATCTTTAAGTTTATAGTTAAGTTGAGTTGCTTTACTTTCTAAATCATTTAAAACATGCTGTGGTGTACTATGGTGCACATCTGACTTTTCTACTGGTGTGAAGTAGACTAAATTTTCAAACCGTCTGCTTATAGCATTTTTCATACTCTCAAAGTATTTTCTTTCGTCTTCACCGCCTTCATAAGAGACTAAGAAATATAGAATGTCTATTTTTTGTCTATATCTACTGCCGCTTTTCTTCCTTGAACTCATTATTTAAACTTCCTTACAATATTTGGTATACCTCCAAAAGCACCATCCAAATAAGCCTTATGAATATCTTTGTCATGGCGAGTTGTATAATCATTTAGGCTATATAACTTAGTGGAACCATCAGTTTCTTTTTGAGTAAACCAAACTTCATCCCTTCGTAACAGCTCATTATTTAATAGCTCGGCCTCATGGGTTGTAGCAATAATTTGATCATTATTATCTTTTTCTAAGAAGGACTCTAAAAATCTATACGAAATAATGGGGTGTAGACTTCTATCAAATTCATCAATAATAAAGGTTTGGCTATAGCCTCTGTCTGATTCATTTTCAGAATTATTTTCTAGTGCTGGAATGAGGTCTAGTAACCTCCTCGTTCCATCTGATTCATCAATGATGTCAAACTGAACACTCTTACTACTATTCTTATGAATACTTGCAAGTTTAGTTATTTTAAGAGAGTTATTCACACTATCAATTTCAGCTAAGTGCTCAATATCGTTAAAATTGAAAGGGTACAGCTGACCAGGTTTTTTTATTTTCTTTTCTATACGTTCTAAATCACTTGATGAAAAGTCACTTAATGGCACATTTACTTCAATTAAAGATGAAATACCAGTGTCAAATTTTGAAATTAAATTAAGGTATTTGGCTCTGCCAGATCTAAGTTCTGGCAAAGAGCCTGAATATTTTGTTTCAGGAAATATAGTTACTAATGAAAATTTAAAAAAATAGAAAGCTTGTGTTAAGCGTATAAAAAAGTATCTTAGTGGGTTATTTTCTACTTCACTATCTTTAAGATTTTCGAATACTTTTTCAGATACTTCTGAAAGGAATGGTTTGTTTTTCGGAGTATATTTAGACAAAAAATTAAACTCAGTTTGAGCATTTTTAATATCTATATCGCTTAAATCTGTGTGCTTTTTTGTAATAAGATCTGAGCTATATGAATAAGAATCACCATCAAACCTACGATAAAACACTTGGTGTTCTGAATTAGGCTGAATTAAAGCTAATTCTTCCTCCAACACAATTTTATTATCTGTTTTCAGAAAATAGGCAAAGTAGCAATCACCGACAGTAAACTCAAAAGTGAAACTTCTGTCTTTCTTTTCTAATGGTGATAAAAGAAAATATGAACTACGTGTACGGTCACAGTAATCTAATTCAATATCACCAGAAATAAGCCTTTTTGCATATGCAATTGCTTTTATAATATTGGATTTTCCGCTCGCATTTGCTCCATATAAAACACTTCCTTTTAAAACCCTTAAATTTTTATTACCACCAATAGGCGTACGTACATGAGACTTTAGCCGTCTTAGTCTTGGGGCTGCTTTTAAATTTAATTCAATCGTTTCTGATATAGATCTAAAATTGTCAACATTAAAATAAACAAGCATATAATAAACACAAATATTCTTTGAAATTACTCTATATATACACTAAACGAGGGGAATGAAAAAGCTTAAAGTGATATTTTCACGTTAATTATTATGAACCCCTTTCTTCACCACATACCTATACGGTGCTTCTTCTGCATCTTTAGCCACCAGCGTGTGATCCATAAACGTACAAAAACTCGGAATGTCGCGAGTTGTTGATGGGTCATCAGCAGTTATTAATAACGTTTCACCGTCATTCATTTTACGAATAGCAGCACGTACCATCATTACTGGCTCTGGGCAGCGAAGGCCTATGGCATCTAATTGGTGATCGGGATTATCAAAGCTCATAATAAATTGGCCTGTTTAATTAAAGTGTTTGCTGTGTACGCGAGTGCTTAGGTATAGCAATTAATAAGTTTGGCAGTTTAACGCAATTTTATGTGTAATTTAACTATTTTACTTAATGCTTTTAGCAGTTTCAAAATGCTTTATTTAATAATACGCCCGATCACATAATTACGCTGTTACATACTTGTTTGATAAAGGGACGTTTTTATAAATGAAGCTAATAAAAAAGGCGAACTGAATAAAATCAGTTCGCCTTTTTAATCACCAAGATGGTTTTACATGTTTAAGCTAATTAGTCTTGAACACGTTCAAATACAGTTGCAATGCCTTGGCCTAAACCAATACACATAGTTGCTAAACCGTATCGTACATTTTTGTCTTCCATTAAGTGAATAAGCGATGTGCTAATACGCGAACCCGAACAACCCAGAGGGTGACCAAGTGCGATTGCGCCGCCATTTAAATTCACTTTTTCGTCAACAACATCCATTAACCCTAAATCTTTCATTACAGGTAATGATTGTGCTGCAAAGGCTTCGTTAAGTTCTACTACGCCTAGGTCATCAATTGTAATACCTGCTTGTGCAAGTGCTTTTTTACTTGCTGGTACTGGGCCGTAACCCATAATTGATGGATCGCAACCAGCGACTGCCATTGCTTTAATGCGCGCACGAATTGGTAAACCAAGTTCTTTTGCTTTTTCTTCGCTCATTACTAACATTGCAGATGCGCCGTCAGAAAGTGCAGAAGACGTACCGGCTGTTACCGTACCCGATGCAGGATTAAATACTGGGCGAAGCTTTGATAGACCTTCTACTGTTGTTTCTGGGCGAATTACTTCGTCGTCTTCAACTAAGATAAGCGAACCATCTGCATCGTGACCTTCCATTGCTAAAATTTCGCGACGGAAGCGGCCTTCAACAGTTGCAGCTTGTGCACGTTGATGTGAACGGTAAGCAAATTCATCTTGTTGCTCACGGCTAATGCCATGAAGCGTTGCAAGGTATTCTGCTGTTAAGCCCATAGAGCCAGACGCTTGTGCAATTGATGTTGCTAAGCCTGGGTGAAAGTCGTTGCCGTGAGTCATAGGTACGTGACCCATGTGCTCAACACCACCAATTAGGTAAGTGTCGCCAGCGCCTGTCATTATTGCGCGTGCTGCGTCATGCAATGCTTGCATAGAAGAGCCACATAAACGGTTAACCGTGACAGCAGGAACGCTGTGCGGAATACCGGCAAGCAATGATGCGTTACGTGCTACGTTAAAGCCTTGCTCTAATGTTTGCTGTACACAACCCCAATAAATATCGTCAATTGATGCAGGATCAACTGCAGGGTTGCGATCTAGTAAGCCTTTCATTAAATGTGCGCTTAAGTCTTCTGCACGTTTATGTTTGAATACACCACTTTTAGAGCGACCCATTGGTGTGCGGATACAATCTACAATTACTGGATTATTCATGATATTAACCTTCCACCTTATAGAAAACACGACCTTCTTCGGCCCACTTGCGAGTTTGTTCAGATACTTGGTAAATCGCACCTAGGTGAGCGTATTTGTCTGCTGCTGCAACAAAGTTAGCTAAACCAGTTTGATCTAAGTAACGGAACGCGCCGCCTCTAAATGGAGGGAAACCAACACCGTAAACTAATGCCATATCTGCTTCTTGCGGCGAGGCAACAATGCCTTCTTGCAAACACAGTAGCACTTCGTTAATCATTGGAATCATACAACGGTCGATGATTTCTTGTTTATCAAATTCTTTTGGTGCGTCTGTGATTGGGCTTAGTAGCTCAATTGCTGTCTCGTCATGAGACTTTTTAAGACGACCGCGACGATCTGTTTCGTATTTATAAAAACCGGCTTTGTTCTTTTGACCAAAACGTTTTTCGTTGGCAAAAATAGTCACAGGGTCTTTATCAGCACGCGCCATACGCTCAGGGAAACCGTCAGCCATTACGCCAGTACAATGAAACGCTGTATCAATACCTACGACATCAAGTAGGTAAGCCGGACCCATAGGCCAGCCAAATACGTTTTCCATTACTTTATCTACTTTTGCAAAGTTAGCGCCTTCAACCACTAATTTGCTAAAACCTGCAAAGTAAGGGAATAAAACACGGTTTACAAAAAAGCCTGGGCAATCGTTAACAACAATTGGCGATTTACCTAATTTAAGCGCGTAATCAACTACTGCATTAATAGTTTTATCTGAGGTTTTTGCGCCACGGATAATTTCTACTAATGGCATTTTTGGCACTGGATTGAAAAAGTGCATACCACAGAAATTTTCTGGCTTATCTAGCGCTTGTGCTAGTAAATCAATACAAATAGTCGATGTATTTGAAGTAAGTACAGTGCCTTCTGGCATGTTTTTTTCAAGATCAGCGAGTACTGCTTGCTTAACTTTAGGGTTTTCTACAACGGCTTCAACAATGATGTTGGCACTTTGTAGGTCTGACTCGTTAAGTGTTGGCTTAATTTTGCTAAGTGTTGCCAACATTTTTTCCATTGGCATGTGACCACGCTTAACTTTTGCACCTAATAACTTAGATGCTTCACCCATACCTAAATCAAGCGCATCTTGTTGGATGTCTTTCATTATAATAGGCGTGCCTTTATAAGCAGACTGGTATGCAATACCGCCACCCATAATACCAGCACCTAATACAGCGGCTTGTTTAATTTCTACATCGCTGTGCTTAGCAAATTTACGTGCTTTACCTTTAATGTATTGGTCAGCTAGGAATATACCAGTTTGTGCTGCTGCTTCTGGTGTACGTGCTAATTTAGCAAAGTTAGCGTTTTCGATTGCCATTGCTTCATCGCGAGTACAGTTTGCCGCTGCTTTAATAGTACGTACAGCCATAACCGGTGCAGGATAGTGGCCTTTGGTTTTACCCATTACCATACCTTCTGCCATAGCAAAGCTCATGCCTTGCTCAACACGGTTTAATTTAAGTGGCTGTAGTTTTACGTTGCGTTTTGCTTGCCAATCTAGCTTGCCAGCAATCGCCAGTTCAAGTGTTGATACACTTGACTCTAGAAGTTTGTCAGCACTAACTACCGCGTCAAACGCACCTACTTTAAGGGCATCTGCTGCGCGGTTTTCTGCGCCTGAGGTAATCCACATCATCGCGTTATCGGCGCCAATGATACGTGGTAAGCGCACTGTGCCACCAAACCCTGGCATTATGCCAAGTTTAACTTCTGGTAGGCCCATTTTAGCTGTTTCGCTTGCCACACGATAATCGGTAGCAAGTGCCCACTCACAACCACCGCCAAGTGCCATACCGTTTATAGCGCTTAGAGTTGGGAATGGTAAATCTTCAATTGCATCAAAAACGTCGGTTGCGTTTTTGATCCACACTACTAATTCTTCTTCAGGTTTAGTAAATGTAGGTAAAAATTCGAAGATATCGGCACCAATAATAAAGTGGTCTTTATCACTGGTAAAAATCATGCCTTTGATATCAGTATTGGCGGCTAATTCTTTTAATGCTGCTGCGCAATCTGAAAGAGTTTTTTGAGATAGTGTGTTTACAGAACCTGCAACACAAAACTTAAACTCGGCGATGTTTTCCTTCAGGAAGCTAACTTCAAAGGAATCGCTTTTATATAACATTATTATTCTCCCTAGTTGACGAACTAAGACTGGTACGATGAGTTTGCATTTCAATCAGTGTGCTTGCTTTAAATTAAAAATGCAACGAAAAATTTAACTCGGTTACAATCGACTGGTTAAAATATAGCTGGTTTGGTGCTAAGGTGGTTGAAAAGTTTTTATTCACAACTTTAATTTTTATTAAAGGACATTATGAAAAAATATTTACTAAGTGTTGCGGCAGCTGCATTCATTTTTCCTCTTCATTCTGCCGAGGCAAGTAACGATAACGATGCATTTTTAGATGCCGAAAAAAAAGTAAGGTACGGCAGTTACCAAGACTTTAAACAAGCGGTTAGTAACCTAAATCATCCGTTAAAACCTTATGTTGAAAAAACGTATTGGCAACGCCATCCGAGCATTAAACATCAGGCAGAAATAGAAGAATATTTAAATATATACCAGCATACGCCGCTTGAGTGGCCGGTCCGTAAAGCGTGGTTAGAGTATTTAAAAGATAACAACGAAAAGGCGGCGTATATCCGCAACTATCGTGAAACGTCTAATACGGAGCTTACTTGTACTTATTTAGATTTTCAGCTTGATTTAGGTGCGCCCGAAAAGGCAATTCTAAATCAGGTGACCGACTTATGGGCTGTAGGTAAATCGCAACCTAATGGTTGTGATAGTTTATTTTCTACGTGGCGTAAAAAAGGCTACATGAAAGAAGAAACGGTTTGGAAGCGTGTAACACTTGCTGCACAAGGCGGAACGCAAAGCTTATTACCTTACTTAAAAACTTTATTACCAAGTAAGGAGCGTTACTTAGCTGACTTATATTTAAAAGTGCGAAAAGATCCAAGCGCAGCCGCTGGATTATATAGATATAAAAACAAGTCGGCTAAAGAAGGGCAAATAGCTATTTATGGTGTTAAGCGTTTGGTTTGGCGCGATAAAGAGCTAGCTTTAAAAGCATGGGAAAAGCTAGAAAAAATATTTAAGTACAGCGATGAAGAAAAAGCGGATGTGTATTACACTTTTGCATTGTCACTTGCCTCTAGCGGGCATAAACAAGCGAGCTTTTGGCTAAATAAAGTGCCAAAAGAGCGACTAGACAGCAAGCTTATTCAGTGGCAACTGGGCAATATGCTCAAAACCCAAGATTGGGAAGGGATTGCTGCATTTTTTACAGGTAAAGAAAATTTAAGTCTTGGTCAGCAATATTGGTTAGCTTATAGCTATGCACAACGTGGCGAGCAACAAAAAGCAGACGACATTTGGAAAAAAGTAGCGGCTAATCGTGATTATTACGGCTTTTTAGCCGCAGCACGTTTGGGGTTGCCCGTTGATTTAAATAATCAGCCTTTAGCAGTCGATAAGGTACTTGTAGATAAAGTGAGTAATGCACCAGGCTTTAAGCGTGCAAAAGCACTTTATGATATTGAGCGCTTTACGTCGGCGCGCCGTGAATGGAATTACTTAACGGATACCTCTAGCGATGAAGAAAAGCTGGCAGCATCACAGTTATCTACCGATTTAGGTTGGCACGACAGTACTATTTTTACTTTAGCAAAAATTAAAGCATGGGATAATGTAGAGCAACGTTTTCCGTTTGCGTTTCAAGATGTTTTTGAGCGCTACAGTAAACGTAGCAAGATAGATGTTGCTTGGAGTATTGCTATTGCAAGGCGCGAAAGCTCTTTTGCGCCAGATGCACGCTCGCATGCTAATGCGCGTGGTTTAATGCAGTTATTACCTAGTACTGCTGAGTATGTAAACAAAGGCAGTGTGACAAGTAGTCGTTTATATCAACCTAAAACAAATATTAGGTTAGGTACGAGTTACTTACAGTACTTAAAAAAGAAAAACCATGGCAATGAAGTGCTGGCTACAGCTTCTTATAATGCGGGTTATCACCGTATAAAGCGTTGGTTACCTGATGACGCTATTCCGGCTGAGTTATGGGTAGAGCTTATTCCGTATCGCGAAACCCGCGATTACGTAAAAAATGTATTTGCGTACAGGCAGGTTTACCATACAAGAATGGGCCGAGAAGGTAATGTATTAGCGCCGCTACTCGAAATGAAAATGGGCGGTTGAATATATGATACCAATCGACCAATAACTTAACACGATAGGTATAGGTATAGGTATTAATAAGGGGGGATGTTTACATGTTAAATATCCCCCTTTTTTGAGCGCTTAGGGTAATACCAATTTTATTAAAAACATGATCATTCTAGCGTATTAAATAACTCAATAACTGCGTTAAAAATTATTTATATAGAACAACTATGTATCATAATTTTAGCCTTGTTATTAAGCTATTTTCTTATCGCTATAATAGATCATTAATTTAATGCAATTGGTATAAGTGATAGACTCATAGCAAGTTAAATTTAACAGATGGATTAACAATGGATAAATTAGCCGTTTTATACGCCGAACATATTGCAACACTGCAACAGCGTACTCGTACAATTTGTAATAGCGAAGGGTTAGAAGGATTAGTAATTCATTCAGGCCAAGCTAAGCGCCAGTTTTTAGATGATATGTATTATCCATTTAAAGTTAATCCACAGTTTAAAGCGTGGTTACCGGTTATTGACAATCCTCATTGCTGGATTGTGGTAAATGGCAGCGACAAGCCAAAACTCATATTTTATCGCCCGGTAGATTTTTGGCATAAAGTACCAGACGAGCCTCGCGACTTTTGGGCTGAGTACTTTGATATAGAGCTACTACTTCAGCCTGATCAAGTAGAAAAGTTATTACCATATGATAAAGCTAAATATGCTTACATGGGTGAATACATTGAAGTAGCGCAAGCACTTGGTTTTAGTATTATGAACCCTGAGCCTGTACTTAACTATTTTCATTACCACCGCGCTTATAAAACCCAGTACGAACTTGAATGTTTACGCAACGCTAACCGCATTGCAGTAGATGGGCATAAAGCTGCACGCGATACATTCTTTAATGGTGGTAGCGAGTTCGACATTCAGCAAGCGTACTTAATGGCGACACGTCAAAGCGAAAATGAAATGCCGTACGGCAACATTGTTGCGCTTAACGAAAACTGCGCTATTTTGCACTACACGCACTTTGATCCAAGAGTGCCACACACCCACAACTCATTTTTAATTGATGCCGGTGCAAACTTTAATGGTTACGCTGCTGATATTACTCGTACGTATGATTTTAAAAAGCAGGGTGAGTTTGCTGAGCTTGTACAAGCGATGACTGTTCAACAAATCGAGTTAGGTAAAGGTTTAAAGCCGGGTATGCTTTATGGTGATTTACACGTTGAATGCCATAACCGTATCGCACAAATACTCAGTGACTTTAAAATTGTTAACCTACCCGCGGAGGAAATTGTTGAGCGTAAAATTACATCTACTTTCTTCCCGCATGGACTAGGACATCACCTAGGTTTACAAGTGCATGATATGGGCGGTTTTATGAGTGACGAAAAGGGCACACATCAACCATCGCCTGAAGGGCATCCGTTCTTGCGTTGTACTCGCCTGATCGAAAAAAACCAAGTGTTTACTATTGAGCCAGGTTTATACTTTATTGATTCATTGCTTGGTGATTTAGCGCAAACCGATAATAAGCAGTTTATTAACTGGGAAAAGGTAGAGTCATTTAAACCATTTGGCGGCATTCGTATTGAAGATAACATTATTGTTCACGAAGATAGCCTAGAGAATATGACGCGTAATTTAGAACTCGATTAATTTCTATAAAGACGAGTTAGCGAATAAACGTTAAAATATGCATATGAACGGGGCCTTTAGGCCCCATTTTTAATTGAGCTTTTAATATGTCTGAATATAAATATCCTGCTGCTGACGTTTTTCATCAAGAAGAAATAAAAAAAAGTACGTTTATAGTCCACATTGCACACACCCCCGATTTAAATTCAGCAAAAACATTTATTAAAAGCATTGAAGAAAAGTATAGCGATGCACGTCATAACTGCTGGGCACATGTGGCAGGCAACCCCGGTGGCAGCCATGTTTATGGTTTTTCGGATGATGGTGAACCTAATGGCACTGCAGGAAAGCCTATGCTAAATGTGCTGGTGGGTTCGGGCCTTGGCGAAATTACTGCCGTGGTGACACGTTATTTTGGCGGCATAAAATTAGGCACCGGCGGACTAGTACGTGCTTATGGTGGCTCATTAAATAATGCACTAGTAAAATTGCAAACGGTGCTTAAAGTTCCCTGCGTTGAAATTACTGGGAGTAGTGAGTACAGCATGCAAGGCGCGATTGAGCAGTTATTAAAAACAAAGTATCAAGTGCTTAATATTGATAAGCAATTTACTGCTAATATTGAGTGGGTGATTACAATCGATAGCCGCGAAGCCAAGCAAGCAGTCAAAGATATTTTTGATTTAAGTCACGGCGCAGTTGAGTTAACTATTAAAGAGTAATAACCTACACAAATTGCATATAATGCATACTGACCCTATTTAATTTGGTTGATACTACTCAGCCTGAATTTACTAATAATAAAAGCGACAAGCTAAATGCAATTTCGTACCATCATAAAAATTCTTGGCCAACTTGTTGCGCTGTTTAGTATTACCATGGTGCCTCCGGCACTGGTGTCTTTAATATACAAAGACGGCGGTGGTGTTCCTTTTGTTTTAGCATTTATCTTTAGTGTTGTTATTGGCATGATGGCTTATTACCCAAACCGCCATGAAAACGGTGATTTAAAAGCACGTGAAGGCTTTTTAATTGTTGTTTTGTTTTGGCTGGTACTTGGGGCGTTTGCGTCCTTGCCGCTTATCTTTTTACAAGAACCTAACTTATCGCTCGCCGATGCGGTATTTGAAGCATTTTCTGGCTTAACAACCACCGGCGCTACGGTGCTTACCGGTATTGAGTATTTACCCAAGTCGGTATTGTTTTATCGCCAGCAACTCCAGTGGTTTGGCGGTATGGGTATAATCGTACTCGCTGTTGCTATACTCCCAATGCTAGGTGTTGGTGGTATGCAGTTGTACCGCGCTGAAATACCAGGGCCTGTAAAAGATTCTAAAATGACCCCGCGAATTGCCGATACTGCAAAGCACCTTTGGTATATTTATGTGTCGTTGACTATTACTTGTATGCTGGCTTATTGGGCTGCGGGAATGGAGTGGTTTGATGCTATATGCCATGCATTCTCAACGGTGGCGATAGGTGGTTTTTCTACTTACGACGCCTCCATGGGGCACTTTGACAGCCCTGTAATTAACTTTATTTGTGTGTTCTTTTTAATTATTGCCGCTGTTAACTTCTCCCTGCATTACGCCGCAGTGGCGAGCCGAAATATACAAGTTTATATTAGAGACCCAGAGTTTAAGGTGTTTTTGTGTATTCAATTAGCGCTGGTGGTTATTTGTTTTACCGTACTTTCCTCTAACGAAATATTTGCTAATGGCGATGAAACCCTCGATCAGGCGTTATTTCAAGCTGTTTCAATGAGTACAACAGCAGGCTTTGCTACTGATAACTTTTCAACATGGCCTTTGTTTTTACCTATTTTACTTATATTTTCGAGCTTTATTGGTGGCTGTGCAGGCTCTACCGGTGGTGGTATGAAAGTAGTGCGCGTATTTTTACTTTATTTGCAGGGCGTGCGTGAGCTCAATCGTTTAGTGCACCCACGGGCTATATATTCAATCAAGCTGGGTCGTAAGGCGTTGCCAGACAAAGTAGTAGAAGCCGTGTGGGGATTTTTCTCTGCATATGCGCTTGTATTTATTATTATCATGTTAGCGCTTATGGGCACGGGTATGGATAACATAACTGCGTTCTCAGCCACTGCGGCTTGTTTAAATAACTTAGGGCCTGGCTTAGGAGATGTAGCGTCGCATTATGGTGCTATAACCGATGGTGCTAAATGGTTGCTTACTATTGCAATGGTGTTTGGTCGCCTAGAAATATTTACTTTATTAGTGTTATTTACGCCTACTTTTTGGCGTGGATAAACGAGCGGCTTAAGTTTTAAATTACAAAATATTGGAAAAAGGGATATGCCAACAAATTTAGAAAAGCTAAAGCATATAGGTGTAGGCAGTTTAGTTGACCTAGAAATATTAACACCTACAAGCAGTAAGCGTGTTAAAACTGAATTAGTTGGTTTACTCGATAAACAGTTTATTATTTTAAATTATCCCAATGCTAAGCGTTTACCTGCAGCGAGTGACTATTTACGTGATGGTGTAATGGTTGTTGTAAGAGCACTGATTGAAGGCAGTGGCGGGCAAGTTATTGCGTTTCGCCAGCAAATTATGTCAGTAGCCTCTCATCCCGCTAAACTCGTCTTTATTAATTTTCCTAAGCAAGTGCAGCTATTTGCGCTACGCTCGCAAACACGCATACCTACCTTGTTACCTGCAAAGCTAAAACTAAGTGACGATAGAGTGCTTGAAGGCCTTATTAAAGACATTTCACTCACTGGTGTAATGTTTGATATTAGAGGCGATCAGCAAGCTGAAGGTATTAAAGATATGCAATGCACTGTCGTACTCAATAGTAGTGATAAAGATTTTGAAGGTGAAATTTGCAGTGTTAAAGAGCATGTCGCAGGTGTGCACTGCGGAATTAAGCTATTAGCAAGCGAGGATGAAATGAAAACCTTTATGAAAGAGCATTTTATAGACCCATCTGCGCTTGAGCCCACCGTTGACTAAATCGTTTTTCGCTTATTTGCAACAAAATGTCGTTTTACGTGAGTATTTATAAAGTGTTTTTTTGTTTTTATATAATTAAAAATATTATTCATATAAAACAATGTGTTATGTATTTTTGTTATGGCTTGTTTTTTGTTGTTATAGCTACTTCGTTAAAATTAACCTTAATTATTTTTTAAAATCCCTCCTTTTATAGCTCTACATTTTAAAATGTATCTTTTTATATAAACATAACTATTTGTTTTTAATGACTTTAGTTTTTCACCTCTAAAGCGTGTTGCGAAAAGGCAACAGTAATGACTCTGAAAATTCCTCCTTATTGTATGTTTTGTTTTTAACTTGTTGAAAGTTAATGGCTTTTCAATGTTGGCATTTAAGTTGTAATAGTCAGGGTGTACTGAACGAAATCGTGATTCAAAGTGAAACACTTAATCGCACACACATAAATTTGAAGGATACATATTATGAAAAGCATTAATAAAACTTTAGCACTTATCGCTATTGCATCTTCTTCAGCCGCTTTTGCAGCAACAGATTTTGACACACTTGATGTAGACGGCAGTGGCACAATTAGCCAAGCAGAAGCATCAGTAGACGCAAAATTAATGAGCATGTTTTCTGAGCTTGATACTGACCAAAATGGTGAGTTATCAAAAGAAGAATTTTCAGAAGCTTAATTAAAAAGTATTTATCCTGAGTTGCCAAAGACAACCTAAGTAGGCAAGGGAGCTTACGAAAGAGGATAACAAGGAAGTGAAAAATTACGTTTTAAGTTAAACGAAGCAATTTTTTTGATAGAACATTGAAGGATTAAGTTATGAAACATTTAAATAAAGCATTAGCACTTATAGTACTAGCATCTTCTTCAGCTGCATTTGCAGCATCAGATTTTGACAGCCTTGATATCGATGGTAGCGGCACAATTAGCCCAAGCGAAGCGGCTGTCGATACCGATTTAATGGCTGAATTTATTGAGCTAGATACCGACGGTAGCGGCGAGCTTTCTAAAGAAGAATTCGCTAATTACTAATCTTTTTTCAGATTAAACATTTTTCACAGTCAGGGATCTTTGAAAAGGACTTCCCATATTACTAGGAATATTATTATGAAAACATTCAATACAACACTTGCAGTTATCGTTTTAGCATCTTCATCAGCAGCATATGCTGCAGTAGATTTTGCCTCTTTTGATGCAGATGGCGACGGTGCGATTACAATGGAAGAAGCGAAGGTTAACCCTCAACTTGTGAAGATTTTTGATGATTTAGATACTGATGGAAATGGTGAAATCTCTAAAGAAGAGTTTTCAAAGGTACAGTAATCAATATTCGAAGATACTCCACTAAAGCCGCCTTAGTCAGCGGCTTTTTTGTATTTTAAATTAACTAATTAGCGTAACTAGTTAAAGGAATATAGCACTTACTTGGAATAGTTTTTCTACAACGGTAATATGTTTTTTGTCGATTAAAAACATAATGACATGATCGCCCGACATAATAATTGTATCATCGTGAGCTATCAGTACATCGTCATTACGTACTATTGCGCCAATAGTTGTACCCGCAGGAAGTTTTATGTCGGCAATCGCACGACCAACCACTTTAGATGTGCTTTCATCACCATGAGCTACCGCTTCTATGGCTTCTGCTGCGCCTTTACGCAGTGAATACACGTTAACAATATCACCACGGCGTACGTGCGTTAATAACGCTGATATAGTTGCTTGTTGTGGCGATATGGCAATGTCTATTTCGCCGCCTTGTACCAAATCAACGTAAGCTCCACGCTGGATAAGCACCATGGTTTTCTGTGCGCCCATACGTTTTGCAAGCATGGCCGACATAATGTTTGCTTCATCGTCATTGGTTACGGCAATAAACACATCTACTTGTTCAATATGCTCTTCTGAGAGCAGTTCTTGATCAGATGCGTCACCACAAAAAACGACCGTGTTATCGAGCATTTCTGAGAGTTGCTCAGCACGTTCTTTACTGCGTTCAATTAGTTTAACGGTGTGGTTTTTTTCAAGTGAGCGGGCAAGGCCTGCCCCAATGTTACCGCCACCAGCTATCATAATTTTTTTGTACGAACGCTCAAGTTTTTGTAGCTCGTTCATTACTGCGCGTATATGTTTTGTAGCGGCAATAAAGAATACTTCGTCATCGGCTTCAATAACGGTGGTACCCAATGGTTTTATTGCTTTACCTTGACGATAAATAGCGGCAACACGAGTTTCTACATTAGGAATATGTTCTTTAAGTGCAGATAACGCATAACCTACAAGTAAACCGCCATAGTAAGCTTTTACGGCTACTAACGAGAGCATGCCATCAGCAAACTGCAATACTTGCAGAGCACCAGGGTAGTCAATTAAACGGCGAATATACTTAGTGACCAGTGCTTCGGGAGCAATGTAATGATCGATTGGTAAATCATCGTTTTGAAAAAGTTTTTCGCGGTATTTTAAGTATTGCTCTGAGCGAATACGAGCAATTTTAGTAGGCGTTTTAAAAATACTGTATGCCACTTGGCATGCAACCATGTTCACTTCATCTGAACTGGTTACCGCTATAATCATATCGGCATCTTCAGCACCTGCGCGGCGTAATACATCAGGATGCGCGCTGTGGCCCATAACCCCTTGTAAGTCGTACTTATCTTGAAGTTCACGTAATCGGTTACCGTCTATATCAACAACGGTAATTTCGTTTTGTTCGCCAACTAAGTTTTCAGCAAGCGTAGCACCAACTTGCCCGGCACCGAGTATAATTATTTTCATTATTTACCCGTGGTATTGATCATAATTTAATTAAAAAAATAGCCATTTAATGTTTCATAAATGGCTAACTATTTAGTGTACGGCTATTAGGCTTTTTTAACTAGCTTAGCGTAATAAAATCCATCACTTTCACCGGGCAGTAACTGCAAACCTGGCGTTGTTACGGTATCGTTTTCGTGTAGAGGTATATGTTCTACATCATCGTTATTAGCTAAAAACTTAGCAACTTGCTGTTGGTTTTCTTGTGGAAGAACCGAACACGTAGCATATACCAATGTGCCACCTGGTTTTAACAGTGGCCAAATGCTATCAAGAATATCGCTTTGTAACTTGGCTAAGTCTTCGATATCTGATGCGCGACGTAACCATTTTATGTCAGGGTGACGGCGAATTACGCCAGTGGCCGAACAAGGCACATCAAGTAAAATACGATCAAATAATTTTTCATCCCACCAGGTATGTGGTTGCGATGCATCGCCACATTGTAGGTCTGCACCTAAGCCAATACGAGTTAAGTTTTGCTTAACACGTTCAAGGCGAGTTGAGTCGCTATCAAGTGCAAGTACATCAGCATCAGCAAGCTCTAAAATATGACATGTTTTACCGCCAGGGGCTGCGCAGGCATCCAAAATATAGTCGTCTGCTTTAGGTTCTAAAAAGCGGGCTGCCAACTGTGCTGCAGCATCTTGTACTGAACATGCACCTGTATCAAACTCAGGTAACGAAAATACATCACGTGGTTTGGCAAGCTTAATCCCATCAATAAAATCAGGGTTTAAGGTGTGTTCAATATCGTTAGCGCTAAGCATGTCACTGTATTCTTGCGTGCTAAATTGGGCTTGATTGACACGAAGCCACATTGGCGCTTGTTGCTGGTTTTCTTCAAGTAGTGCTTCCCAGCTATCTGGGTAGGCTGTTTGCACCTGTTTAATAAACCAATTTGGATGGTTGTATAAACATACCGGAATAAGCTTCGCTTTTTCTTCAAGCTCAGCTTGTTGACGCTGAAAGCTACGTAAAATTGCGTTTATCAGTCCTTTTAATCCTAAAGCGCGTAGTTGAGCCAGTGCGTTAACCGTTTCTGAAATGGCAGCATGAGGTGGTACGCGCATATGCTGCAGTTGATAAATACCTACGTATAATAAAAACTGAAATATTCTACGTTTACCTTTTAATGGCTGCTCTACTAAGTGTTGGCAGTAATTTTCAAGGCTCGGTAAGTAGCGTAAAACGCCATAACAAATTTGCTGTAGCAACGCTTTATCTTTAGGCGGCAAGCCTTGGCTTGCAAATGGAAGTTCTTGATTAAGCGATGCGCCTTTATCAACTACGTTATATAAAGTTTCAGCGGCAAGCGCTCGTATGTTTGGAACATTACTCATTGTTTTCGCCTAATATTGTGCCAGGAGTAACCCAGTCACTACGACCATTTAAAAAGTCGTTAATTGCCATTGGTTTTTTACCTTGCGGCTGTAATTGCGTAATACATAAAGCGTGTTCGCCACACGCCACTACTACGCCATTTTTGTCGCTTGATAAAATTTGCCCAGGATCACCTGATTGCAGCATAACCTGCGCTTGATGAATCTTTACTGTTTGCCCACCCATTTGGGTAAAGCACATTGGCCACGGGTTAAAAGAGCGAATGTTTCGCTCGATTTGAAGCGCACTCATGGACCAGTCGATATCAGCTTCCTCTTTAGAAAGCTTTTTAGCGTAGTTAGCAAGTTCATCGTTTTGAGGTTCAGGGGTGATCTCACCATTAGCTAATTTATTAATGGTTTCAATTAACGCATCTGGACCTAGCTCAGCAAGCTTTGTATATAAGCTTGCGCTAGTTTCTGTTGTGCTAATAGGGCAGCGGCTTATATGTAGCATATCGCCGGTATCTAGCCCTTCATCCATTTGCATTATTGTTACGCCGGTTTGTTCATCACCTGCCCAAATTGCGCGTTGAATAGGTGCAGCACCGCGCCAGCGCGGTAATATAGAGCCATGCACATTTAAACAACCTAAACGTGGCGCTTCTAAAATAGCTTTAGGTAAAATTAAGCCATATGCTACAACAATCATAATGTCGGCATTTAAGCTTGTTAGCTCAGCTAGTGCTTCATCATTTTTTAATGACTGTGGCTGAAAAACCGGTAAGTTGTGCTCAAGCGCTAGCTCTTTCACTTCACTGGCTTTTAATTTTTTACCACGACCTGCAGGGCGATCTGGCTGGCTATATACACCCACTATTTGGTGTTCGCTTTGTATCAGCGCTTGTAAATGACGTGCGGCAAAGTCCGGCGTACCGGCAAATATAATGCGTAATGGTTGAGTCACTGAGTTTTCCTAAGGTGCTTATTACTGTTCTGCAAACTTGGCTTCTTTTTCAAGCTTTTTACGAATACGTTGGCGCTTTAATGGAGATAAGTAATCAATGAATAGCTTACCTTGAAGGTGATCTAGTTCATGTTGAATACAAATAGCCAATAATTCATCTGCATCTAATACAAATTCTTCACCGTTTTCGTTAAGTGCAGCGACTGTTACTGTTTCTGCGCGATCTACTTTTGCATACGAGTTAGGTACTGATAAACAGCCTTCTTCGCTAACGGTAGAGCCGTCTTTTTTTATGATTTGTGGATTAATTAATACCAGTGGCTCATTGCGCTCTTCTGATACATCAATAACAACGATTCGTTGATGAATATCTACTTGCGTGGCCGCAAGACCAATGCCATTTTCATCGTACATTGTCTCTAGCATGTCTTTTACAATTTGGCGTACTGTGTCATCAACTTGTACAACATCTTTTGCTACAGTACGTAAACGTTCATCTGGAAATCTTAAAACTTCTAACCTAGCCATAGTTACCTTTTTCACTTGTGCTTAATTTAGGGTATTGTATGCTCTTATTTTAGCCATTCGCGTTCACCTTTAACAGGTTTTGGGCAATAATAATGAAAAAACAATACAAGGAAGCTCGATGAAATCTCCACTACTTGCAATCATGCTTACGTTAAGCGCTGCGTTTCCCGCAGTTGCTGATGTACTTAAAATAAAAAAAGACGCACCAAAACAGTATGTTGTAAAAAAAGGCGATACACTTTGGGATATTTCTGGCATCTATTTAGATGAGCCTTGGCTATGGCCTGAACTTTGGCAAATGAATCCACAAATTGACAACCCACACCTAATTTACCCCGGTGATGCATTAGCGTTGATATACGATGCAGATGGAAACCCACGTTTAGTGATAAATAAAGGATATAGAAAGCTATCTCCTCAGGGTCGTATTACACCAAAAGGGCGTGATGCTATTACTACTTTGCCGCTTGAAATGATCAAACCTTATATCAGTTACGAGCAAGCAATGAACAGTGACGATATTAAAGGCAAACCTTATATTTTAGGTGCAAACGAAAATACTAAAACACAAACGCTAGGCCATATTTTATATGTTAAAGGCGACTTACAAGTACATAAAGCATATGCTATTTACCATAAAGGTGACCCCTACACTGATTTAACCGGTGAAGTGTTAGCAACGCGTGCATCTTATGTGGGTATAGCACGTGCTTTTAGAGCGGGCGATGAGAAAAATGGCGTGCCTTCGTCATTACGCGTTGAGTCTGTTAAACGAGAAATTCAGCAAGGTGATTTTTTAATGCCGGCAATGGAAGGCCAAATGCTTCCTGCGTACTTTGATATACACCGTCCTTTAGAACCTGTAACAGGTAATATTATTGCTTCACCACGCGAAGTTAGAGAATTCAGCACAATGGATGTTGTGGTGCTAAACTTAGGCAGTGAACACAATATAGAAGCGGGTCATGTATTAGATCTAGAGCGTCAATCACCAACGGTTATTGATGGTCCTCGTGGCCCTCGTTATCCAGAAGATTCTAGTAAATATGAGAAGCTTTTATCTGATGTGAGCCAATTATTTGGTGATGAGTCTGACGAACAAAACACAACGTGGACCATGCCTAAAGAAAAAGTTGGTGAGCTAATTGTCTTTAAAGTGTATGACAAAGTAAGTTATGCATTAATAACTAAAAACCAGCACCCAATTCGCATTGGAGATATTGCAGTTATTCATTAAGAAGTAGCGAGTCGGTGCTCTAGGAGAGAGCATGGATCAGTCATCTGGCAAGCTAGCCCACTGGCTTGCCTTTTATATGTGTAAAGGGTTGGGTATAAAAACCCTTTTAGCACTATCTACAAACTATTCCCTTGGGTCGTTATTCGACTTATCTCATGACAAGCTTTTACAGCTTGGGTTAACCGCTAATCAAGCGAGCAATTTACTCAACACCAATTGGCAACAAGTCAGTCATTATGAGCAATTAATAGCGCTGAACAACATTACTGTTGTCTGTATTTTTGATCCGCTTTACCCAGAAGATCTCCGGCAGATTGCCAGTGCGCCTTTATTACTATTTTGCAGGGGAGATGTCTCGTTATTATCAACTCCACAGATTGCAATTGTAGGCAGCCGTAATGCTACACCTACCGGGCTTGAAATAGCCTCAGAATTTGCATACGAGTTAACTTTGGCGGGTATTACGGTTACTTCAGGTATGGCGCGGGGAATAGATGGTGCAGCACATAAAGGCTCTCTTGCTGGTACAGGTAAAACCATAGCGGTGCTTGGTACTGGGGTTGATATTTACTATCCCAAACGCCATAAACTATTAACAAACCAAGTTTTAGAAAGCGGTTTGCTGGTGAGTGAGTTTTTACCAGGCACAGCTGCTCATGCGCACAACTTTCCGCGCCGTAATCGTATTATTTCTGGATTATCGTTAGGAGTGCTTATTGTTGAAGCTGAAATTAAAAGTGGTTCGTTAATTACAGTACGCTATGCGCTTGAACAAAATAAAGAGGTATTTGCAGTACCGGGTTCTATTAAAAACCCGTTAGCGCAGGCTAGTCACTTTTTAATAAAGCAAGGTGCTAAGCTGGTAGAAAACGTGGCTGACATTCTTGATGAGGTGAGTTTCACTTACGACAATAATGTATGTAATAAAGAGCAGCCGATTCAAGCCAATTCTCAATGTGAGGTTTTAAATAGTATTGGCTTTGAAGTAACCAGTGTAGATGACATTGTGCGTCGTGCGCAGTGGCCAATAGATAAAGTACTCAGTAGGTTGCTCGATTTAGAATTAGACGATCAGATTGAGCGAGTGTTAGATGGTTACATCAAGTTAAGCGCAGGAAGGTAATATGTTTGATATTCTTTTGTATCTTTTTGAAAATTACATTCATAGCGAAGCGGATATATTTGCAGAGCAAAATGAGTTAACCGATGAGCTACTGCGTGCTGGCTTTAATAAGCCTGAGATATTTAAAGCTCTTGATTGGTTAGAGCAACTAGCCGATTTACAACACAGCGATGAGTCTCCTTATCTTATTGCTAACCCTAAAGATGCTGTGCGTATATTTACCGATAGTGAATGCCAAAGGCTCAGCGCTGAGTGTCGTGGCTTTTTAATGTTTATTGAACAAATAGGCGTAATTAACAATGTAACACGTGAAATGGTAATGGACTGTTTAGCCTCTCTCGATAAACCAACTATAAGCCTAGAAGACTTAAAGTGGATTGTACTTATGATCTTGTTTAACGTTCCTGGCTCTGAAGAGGCATATGAGCAAATGGAAGATTTGATTTTTGATGAACCCAGCGAACTTCTTCATTAGAGATAATTATCTTGATTGTACTCAAATTACTTAAAAGGATAAGCACGGCATTGCTTGTATCTTTAAGTGGTTTGGGTATATTAGGCGAAAATTCACCAACCTATTAGGATCACCATGAGTAAAATCGACCATTCGCTTTTCTCGGCGAACAAGCACGCCCTCGAAAAAGAATACGAGATATGCCCACAGTGTGGTTCAGAGTTAGTGATCCGCAATAGTAAATCAGGCCCTTTTTTAGGATGCGCAAGTTATCCCAAATGCGACTTTATTAGGCCGCTGGCACATCACGACAGTAACGAAATCAAAATATTAGAAGATTCAGCATGTCCTGAGTGTAGCAAACCGCTGGTGATTAAAAATGGCCGCTATGGTATGTTTATTGGGTGTACGGGCTATCCAGAGTGTCATTACATTGCTAACGAAAATGAAGAAAAGCAAAGCGAAGATACTTTGCCTAGTTGCCCTAAATGCAAAAAAGGTCATTTAGTCGCGCGCAGTAATAAGTTTGGTAAAGTATTTTATTCTTGTGATTGCTACCCAAGTTGTAAATACACGCTTAATAATAAACCGGTTGAACATCCGTGTCCTGAATGTGACTGGCCTATCGTCATAGAAAGAAATATGGCAAACGGCATATTATTGCAATGCCCACAAAAAAGCTGCATGCATAAGCTCACCCCAACTGAATAACGTTTAATTATATCTGGAGACTACTTTGTCAGACCTTTCAAATACGCCCACTGCAATAACATGCTTAACGCAAGGCGAAGTTATTTTATACCCAACAGAAGCTGTATATGGTTTAGGTTGTGATCCAGATAATCAACAAGCCGTTGAGGCACTATTAGCTATTAAGCAGCGCCCGGTTGAAAAAGGGCTTATTTTAATCGCTGATAACTACGGACAATTATTAAAATACGTAGATGATGCAAAAATACCAATGGATAAACGCGCTGATATTTTTTCGAGTTGGCCTGCTGCAATTACATGGGTTATGCCTGCATCTAAAAATACGCCTAAATGGCTCACAGGGCAGTTTGATACCATCGCGGTAAGAGTAACAAACCATCCAACAGTAAAGCGTTTGTGCCAAGAGTTTGGTAAGCCATTAGTATCAACCAGTGCAAACTTAACCGGTCAAGAAACGGTAATTAGTATTGAGCAAGCCAAAGCGCAATTTGCAGAACAAGTTGGCTTTTACGTTGACGAGCCGTTAGGTGGTAATACTCAACCAAGCACAATAAAAGACGCCATGACTGGCAAAATATTTAGAGGTTAATATGCAAAGCGAATTATTAAATCAAGTAAAAGCATACTTTATGGCTTTGCAAGACACTATTTGCCAAGGTTTGGAGGCTGCAGATGGCAGTGCTAAATTTATAGAAGATAACTGGCAGCGAGCAGAAGGCGGTGGTGGTCGTACACGCGTAACCACTAATGGCACTGTAATAGAGCAAGGCGGAGTTAATTACTCTCATGTATTTGGCGCTTCAATGCCTGGTTCGGCAACAGCACACAGACCAGAGCTTGCAGGGCGCAGCTTTCATGCGTGTGGTGTGTCGTTAGTTATTCACCCTAAAAACCCTCATGTACCAACAAGTCATGCCAATGTGCGCTTTTTTATAGCCGAAAAAGAAGGCGAAGAGCCAATATGGTGGTTTGGTGGCGGGTTTGATCTCACTCCTTTTTATCCAGTATTAGAAGACGTACAACATTGGCATCAAGTTGCTCACGACATTTGTGCGCCTTTTGGCAGCGACGTTTATCCAAAATACAAAACCTGGTGCGACGAGTACTTTTATTTAAAGCACAGAGATGAGACTCGCGGAGTAGGCGGTTTATTCTTTGACGATTTAAACGAACTTGGTTTTGAAAAGAGTTTTGCGTTTATGCAATCGGTGGGTAATGGATTTTTAGATGCCTATTTACCTATTATTGGACGTCGCAAAAATGACGAATACACAGAGCAACAACGTGATTTTCAGCTTTATCGTCGCGGGCGCTACGTTGAGTTTAATTTAGTATGGGATAGGGGCACTTTATTTGGATTACAAAGTGGCGGGCGCACTGAGTCTATATTAATGTCTATGCCACCACTTGCACGCTGGGAATATAACTATAAACCAGAGCCAAGTAGCCCAGAAGCTAACCTATATCAGTATTACTTACGCCCGCAAGAGTGGTTAACGAGTCAACCAAGTGAGCTGATAGCCAGAGAGTGGCAATTATAAAAATTAAACAATAATCAAAAAGGCGCTAATTAGCTGTCTCTTATACACAAATCCCTGCTAAGAAATTAGCGGGGATTTTTTTGAACTAAATCTCAATGTCATGATCAGATCTTCAAATCTTGTTTGAGGGCACATTATGATTAACGAACATACT
>NZ_JACJFB010000025.1:0-57289 GCF_014164325.1 Pseudoalteromonas sp. SG43-4
AGAGGAGCCTTCAATCAATCGAACTACTGTATAAAAGGCTTTGGTTGCAGCCAAAGCTTGGGCCTCACATTACCCGAACTTGGTTAAAGTATTAATTAATTTATGGGTTTATTATCCATACAAGGTTAACTAATAGTGTTGGTCACGGTGCTAGGAATGCCCCACTAGATGTTTTAGTACTACAAAGGCTTTTATTAGGTACCACAAAAAAGTATTTCGGTAAAAAAGTACTAAAGCCCGATGGATATTATGGTAGTAAAACTGAAGAGCAACTAAAGCTATTTCAATCCGCTGCATTGGGTAATAAACACCCAAGTAAAAAAGTTATACCTGATGATTTAACTCACAAAGCACTTGTAGCCTCATTAAGTCAGAACTTTCTAAAAAAGCACAAAGAAGCTGCCCTTTTAAATCAAGTTCAAGTTATTGATTATGAACACTTCATTAAAATATATAAAAAGCAGTTCCCTAATGAGCAAGCATTTAATGATCTAAAAAAACTCTTGATTGAGTGTGTAATGGATCCTCACATTACCGATATCCGATGGATTGCTTACATGTTAGCGACAGTAAAACGTGAGTGCGGACGTACCTGGAAACCAATTAAAGAGTGGGGAAAAGGAAAAGGTAAGCTGTATGGTAGCGTACACGATGTTCCAACTACTTCAACTGTAGAAAAAAACATATATTACGGAAGGGGTTATGTACAATTAACATGGGATTATAATTATAAAAAGGTTGGCGATGCTTTAGGGCTTGGAGATAAGCTCTATATAAATCCAGACCTAGCACTTAATCATAAAATTGCATATGCAATAATGTCTTATGGCATGCGAGAAGGTTTATTTGCTAAAGCGAAGCTAGGCCAATTTATATCAGGTGCAACTTCTAATTATATTGGAGCTAGGAGAATAATTAATGGTCAAGATCACGCTTTAGAGATTGCTAATGACGCTATAATTTTTGAGCGACTATTGAAAGCGTCACGAGGTACATTTGAATTTGAAAAGTTATTATTCTCAACAAATGTAGCGTTAGCTTAATACACATATACTTTTATGGATTAACTCTTGGTGAAATTAAATATGACCTTATTTGTTATGATCTTTTTATTATGCTCGCATGTTAATGCCGCTTCACTCAATGCAGATATTAAGAATAATAAACCCTTAAAAATGCAGATACCCTCTGGTCAAAAGTTGCCTCTAGATTTTGAGCTATTAACTCAAAAAAAGCTTCTTGGCTCACTAAATAAAAACGACAACTGTTCTATCAAAGACGAACATCATAACAATCGATTTGTCTCAGTTTTTAAGCTAAGTTCGGGTGATAAATTGCTTGCATTAGCTTGCAACACTGGAGCATATCAAGACAGTTACTTGACCTATTATGTCAAGACGTTAACTAACATGGCTTACCCCATAACTTGGTCAGAACCTACTTTTATTGATAATAAGTGGGAGCTAAAGCAAACTAATTTAATTACCGGCAGTATTGAAGTTAGTGAAATAGGGAATGAATTAAAGTCTCTGCGCTTATACTCTGCTTTTGGCTCTTGCGGTTATAAGGTCAATTACACCATTTCGTTCCCACAACTGATTAATCTAAAACCTAATTTAATACATGCAGACAACGATTGTGGTAATGGCATTTTAGTTGACGAGTGGCCAGTAATTTCCAATTCAAAATAACATCGCTAGTAATTATATTAAGGTCATATACTAATGTGATAAATGCCCCCAGTATGGGGGATTTATCTTTTTTAAATAGCCGCTTTTATAAACTCATGCAGCACTTTAGCGCCCTGCATAGCAATATAAAATTAGTAAAATACGAAAAACTAGTCGCCCAGCCCGAGCAGCAAATAAAAGAGCTAGTTAGCTTTTGTAATTTAGAATGGCAAGCACAGTGTATAGACTTTCACTTAAACACCGCACCGGTCTCTACCGCCAGTAAAGTACAAGTACGCCAACCACTTAACAATAAAGCAATCGGCCGTTGGAAAGCATTTAAGCCACATACTAATAAAACAGTGGAGTACCTTTTAAAGCAAGGTATAAATATTGAGTAAACGCTTTATTTTACCGGTAAGAGACGCCAAATAAGAGGCTTTGTGTAAGTGTAGGTCGGATAAGCGAAGCGCCATCCGACACAGTAAAATACCTTGCCAATTATTATCAACATTTTGTGTTGTGGAGTGGCGGAGAATGCCAACAGCAGATATTACCTTTCAAAGCCTTTAGTGGGACTGCTAAGCCACCATTGCAGTCATTGAGGTTTAAGTTAAAGAGCCAATAAAACTAACACTTCACTTTGTCATCCATTGCTCTACTATGTATAACCAAAATCAGGATGAAATAAGGCCATACATTTCTGTTATTATGAAAAATCTATTATCCATTCGTTCTTATAGCACAAAACCAACCCGTCACTCACATCACTTTAATCAATTGGTTTTACCTTTACGTGGTGTCATAAATATATGCGTTGGTGATTTCAATGGTAAAGTTGCGCCAAGTGAATGTGTTGTAGTTAAAGCCAATGAAGAGCACTTGTTCACTGCAGATACTGAAGCTAGATTTGTAGTTGTGGACATGAAAAACCTACCCCTAAATATTTCATCTTCTCACTGTATTGTTTTTGCAATTAACTCATCCCTTAAAAGTTACTTAACCTTTATCGAAAACCAATTAGAAAATAAAGTTAATGCTCAATTAGAACAGGCGATGTTTGAAATGTTCAGTTTACTGCTTGCAGAGCAACCTTTATTGCCAAAAGTAGATAACCGTATTGGTACAGCAATATCCTTCATAGAGCAAAATATTGCAGAGCAACTTCACATTAAACGCCTGGCTGAATCTGCTTTTCTAAGCGAAACGCAGTTTAAGAAACTATTTAAGCAACAAACAAATATGACTGTGATGAAATACGTAACCAAACTTCGTATGGAAAAAGCGCAAGCTTTACTAACACACACAGATTATCCACTATCAATCATTGGTGAAAAAGTAGGCTACAAAGAGCCGTCAGCCTTTAGCCGAAAGTTTTCACAATTCTTTGGCCTACCACCTAATAAATTCAAAAAGTAAACTTAGTCTTTATTGTCAACGATAGCGTCTTAATTGTTAAAAACTCCTTTCATCATTAGCATACAATTTCTGTATTGAAATAATAAAAAACAGGTATCACTATGCAAAGTCATCACGGAAGTTTTAAAGGTGTAATTGCTATCATTATTGCTAGTTTTTTGTGGGGAACAACAGGCACCGCAGCAAGCTATTCCCCTGATGTGAGTTCGTTTGCAATTGGTGCATTCTCTATGGGAATAGGGGGAGTGCTACTTGTTATTACAGCACGAAAAACGTTATTTATAGATTATAAGCTCATGATTTCACAGCCTAAGGTATTACTTTTAGGTGCCGCTTCTGTCGCTATCTATCCATTAGCATTTTATACTTCAATGCGTTTATCAGGTGTTGCAATTGGCACTGTAGTTTCAATTGCTACGGCACCTTTTTTTGCTGCAATCCTTGAAAGCCTAATTAGTAAAAAAAATATATCACTGGAATGGGTACTGAGTTTTGTTATTGGAGCTATAGGTATTACTTTATTAACGTTAGGTAGAGATCAGAGTAATGATCCTTCATACAGTATTAATCAACAGAGCCTGGGTATTCTTTTGGGGTGTATTGCTGGATTAACCTATGCAGGTTATTCATGGGCAGCAAGGAGTTTAATTGAAAGTGGAGTTCATTCGAAATCGTCAATGTCAGGACTGTTTGGTTGTGCTGCTTTATTGTTACTCCCTTCATTATGGTTTACAGGTGATAACTTATTTTCAAGCGCAACCAATGCATTGGTATCTTTGTATATGGCAGTAATTCCAATGTTTTTAGGATACTTATTATTTAGTTTTGGCTTGAATTATATAAATGCAAGTAAAGCGACATTAATTACCTTAATAGAACCATTAGTTGCAACTGTTTTAGCCGTTTTCGTTATTGGTGAAAGGTTTAAGATAATTGGTTGGATAGGTGTGGCTTTGGTATCACTATGCCTATTAATGCAAACCATCAAACCTCAAAAGCAATTAAGAGTACCTATTAAATCTATGTAGCTTAAGAGCATTGACAATGCTTTTAAAAGCTTACCATAGGGTATAATTCATTTATATAAAGTAAAAAACATGAACGCTCGTAACGAACGTTCATAAAATGTAATAACCAAGGAGACGAGTATTGACTTCATACATCATAATTTCTCACAGTCTGCCTCACGCTCACAGCCGAACTTCGCTAAAGTGCCATTTATAGTATTTGAATTTAGGTCTAGATTGATGATCGTAAATGCCAGCATAGCGGTTGTTCAAGTATTTATATTTAGATGACTTATTTGTATCCCCCTAATCTCTGCCATATTAGAAAGTTACTGGTTAAGATTAGGTTTTTGTATCGCTGATAAAGATGCATATCATGTTCATCACTCTTCTTTATCCAGCAACTCCATTAATCCAACCAGTGCAGCGAAAAGTACAGCCCCTACAGGCCAAATTATCCAAGTTACGCCCCAATCCATAGTCCATAAGCTCCAACCAAGAAAGATAGCGATTAGCAAAGGCCAGTAGAATGCAGCGAGTTTTTCAGCACGTTTTACACGTCTACTCTTTACAGTATCTAGAGGCCCATCTTTTAGAATATTGTTATAAGCCTCGTATTTAGCCGCAACAGGAGACACAATGTATATCCCAGCGGCTATGATGAGCATAAGTACAATTAGCATCATTAGAGTTATACTTGGGCCTCTGAAAAGCATACTAGCAAACATAAGAGGTGCAAAACTGATAATGAACATAAATATACCCAACGATAATCTTCGATTATAGGTAGGTCTGAACTTTGTTAATTTTTCATTGAAAACACCATGTACACCATAGGCTAATTCAAATGCTTCATTATCTATTACCGCTATATCGCTTTCATATTGGTTGGCTCTGAGAAAAAAATTTATTCCCATAGAGACCATAACTACAATACACACAACTCCTATCGCTGCTGCGATATTGCCTGTCAGGTTCAATCGATTGGTTTCAGCCATTGCCAAGAAGAAAAACAAAGGTACTACTGAGCATAAACAAAGTATAACTCCTTTAGTGATTAAGGCTGACACTTCCATCTTATTTTCAATATATTTTGCTGCTTGTTCTAAACTAATTTGAATGATATCAGGCTTTTTATTTTCATCATGAGAATCAAAAGCTTCATTCTCATCTCTTAGTAGAAAGTCAGTAGATACGTCAAAAAGCTCCGCCAACATAATTATCCTATTTAAATCAGGTATGCTATTAGTGCTTTCCCACTTAGACACTGACTGCCTAGAAACATTCATCTTTTCAGCCAATTCTTCCTGCGACCAACCAACTTGTTTTCTTAATCTGACAATCTTTTCTGCTAAAATCATAAAGTTCATTCCTTCATTTGTTGTTGAGCGGTAAGCATAGAAAGTCAGGTAGTTGCAGACCAGCAAGTCAAGTTGTTAATTTGTCAACCAGCGGTTGCAATTAGGCTAAACAGCTAAATTTAAACATTTTATTTGGTGCTAGCAAGTTAGTTTTTCATTTTGAGAGACGAACCAAATTAGACATCCTAAATATAACTAAGCTGTCAATCTATGGCAAAATTTCCCCATCAGGCAGGTCTTCCAGCCCAAAAGCTTTAAAGGTGCCCGTTTGATCCAATTTTGTCACTCGCTTAGGGAAGAGTTTAGTGTTTAATTGCTAAAATCACCCATAGCATAACTAGGGCATCCATAGTTAAACCACCTCAAAAAAAGAATGTTAGTAATGGGTCAATTTTGTTGACTAACGGTTGCTCGATTTAAGTTGTTAATTTACATTATTATTAATAATTTTCAGTAATTTGACATGATTAATTCATTAGAAATCTGTGTAAAAATTAAATGCTAGCGTCTTCTATACTCACAAAGTGATCTTGAAACCGAATTCATTACTGACTGCTTTAGGCTCAAATGAACATCAAGTGATGGAAGTTCAAAGGCAGCAACGAGCTTACACTAGCCCCTCAAACATGCAGTATATATTGGTTTGAATTACCAATAATCTGTTTATTCTTTTACAAAAACTAATGTCAGCTTTCGGCTAATAGTTAGCTTTAGTAAAGCAGGTTCGAACGTCAGCTATAGAGAAAAATGGATTCCAATTACAAGATGCTTGAGCGGCTGTTAATCGCTCCTAGCCGCCTTTAAAAGTCATTCAAACAAGATTAAATTTTAAAACCCTGTCTTAAAATAGGCATACCCGCCGAAGGGATCTATCGCTAATTCATAATATTTAGTTCAGTTAATCTGAGCGCACCACTACGTTTATTTACTTTAGTGTCGGTTCAACGGTAAATAATGTCGATTCAGATAAACATTAATGAAGCAGGTTAAAAAACTCGCTAAATTCCTTATCAACAAAACGCCAAATACCTATTTTGATAAGGAATATAGTCATGAACATTATTACAAAAACAGTTATAGCACTGAGTTTAACAAGCCACTTTAGTGCGCATGCCATTGACCTGCGAGTCGACAATATTCGTGTATACCAAAGTAATTCGCAAAGCTTTTCTGCGCCGAGTTCGCTTTATATTGACGATGGTAAAATTGTAAACGTTGCCAAAGCGACCGACCCACTACAAAACGCAGATAAAACTATTGATGCTAACAACCAATATGCAATACCTGGTTTAATTGATTTACATGTACATTTGGGCTCATCGGGTAGTAACTTTACTGAGTTTCAGTATTTGCCCGTTAAATCGCACTTTAATTCTAATTTGTATTTAGGCGTAACAAACATTGTTGATTTGTTTTCGTTTGAGCAAACCCTAAACGAAGCCGCTCAATTAAAAGAAGCCCAACTAACCCCTAACCTTTTTTATGCGGGTACTTTGTTTACTAACCCTGGCGGGCATGGCACGCAGTTTGGCGGCCACGCATACGAAATTGCAAAAGATGAAGACATAGCTGCACTATGGAAAAAACATATAAGCACTAATCCACATGTAACTAAAGCGGTTATAGAAACCTTTGGCGGTGTGGGTAAATCGTTAACTGATAGCCAATTAAGCGAGCTAGGTAAGCGCTCTAAAGCGGCTAATTTACCGTATTTTGTGCATGTTTCTACACTAGATGATGGCAAACGCGCTATTAAGGCCGGTGCAACGGCTTTAGCCCACGGTATTAATAGCGAAGCGATAGATGATGAGTTTATTACGCTAATGAAACAGCATAATGTAACCTACATTCCTACCCTTGCGGTGTACCACAACCATAGCGATGAAAAGCATAACCATACTATTAGCTCACAAAACGAGTTACTAAAAACCATTCCCGAAAAGCTTCAAGAGTGCTTGTTTGAAAATGTGCCTGCGCCTTCAAAATGGAAAGAACACGCATGGAGTGAACGTAAAACCGCTTATGCAAATATTCAAAAGTTACATAAAGCTAATATCACTATAGGCACCGGCTCAGATGCCGGAAACCCATACACAATCCATGGAACAGGGTTACATAACGAGTTAGATGCACTTAAAAAAGCGGGCCTAACTAATGGTGAAATAATTAATGCGGCAACGGTTAACGGCGCACAAGCGATCAATAAAGCAGATAGTATTGGTAAGCTTGCTAAAGGCTTTGAGGCAAGCTTTATACTGCTTAAGCAAAACCCACTTGATGATATAAACCATATTCACACAATCTCAGAGGTTTATAAAGCAGGTATACAAGTAGACCGCCCAGCGCTTATTGCTCAAAACAAAGCCATAAAGCCACAAGGCCCCACTTGTAATGAAGTAATTAAAAGCAGCCAAGCGCAGCATGTTATTGATGATTTTACCGGTGATACACCATGGCAAGCCTTAAGCGACTCGGTAATGGGTGGTCAGTCTGTGGCAACGCTTACCACGCATAAAAATAGCTTAACTATAGATACAACCATTACAAAGCCAACAAGCTTTGGCGCGTGGGCAGGCGCTGAAATAAAATTTACATCACCGGCTGATGCTTCAGCATTTAAAGGTCTGCGCTTAACGTATAAAGGGTCTACCACGCCTTTTGCTTTGTCTGTTTATCATAGTGATGTAAAAGATTGGGATCACTTTAGTGTACTTTTAAAGCCGCGCGATGAATGGACCACGCTTGATATTCCCTTCACTACACTTAAACAATTTGGTTTTGGTAGCCCAGTTACGTGGTCGGCAACAGAATTAACTGGGGTTAACTTAATGTGGCGTAAAATACCAGGCGCAAGCATTGAGTCATTAAAAAACACACTACAAATCAAAGAGCTAACTTACTTTTAAATGAGTAGCAGTCAAAACACAAAATCATTTGGGTTTTGACTGTTTTTTGTTATGGTTTAATCACTTACAAAAAGAAGCACATACTATGCTCAAACATCCATTTTATAAATACAGCTTTTTTACTCTACTTATTGTAGATATTGCTTATGCCCTTGGGCTAATAATCGCGAACTCCGCCCCCTTTACTACTGGTAGTGCACTCGCTGCATCTGTGTGGTTCGTAACTTTTTACTGGGTTCCTGTTTGGAGTGCGGCAGCAGTTATTTTTTACCTTCGCAATAAACACATTAACAAAATAGCATTTGAATGGTTAATTGCAGTTGTATTTATGGCACTTGGTAATGTGCTTACCGATATATTACTCACACAGCTTTTTGATGGGCATAAATCGATGGGAGTATTTGTTGTATTTAACGGCTTACTTTGGGGATCGTGTATTTACTTTACCAGTATTTTTATTGAAAACAAAAAACGCGCAACAGCCGAAAAACACGCACTTAAACAAGCCCAACTTGCTACATTACGATATCAGCTAAACCCTCATTTTATGTTTAATAGCTTAAATACAATTTCGGCCTATATTCATACAAACCCTGATTTAGCCGATGAAGTACTGCATGAACTTGCTGATATTTTAAGGTACTCCCTTGATACCGCCGAGCAACAGCAAATACCTTTACAGCAAGAGCTTACAATAATAGAAAAATACTTAAATATTGAAAAAGCACGCTTTGGCGATAAACTTCAGGTTAATTACCATATTCCCAATAGGCTTAAAGACATATCGCTACCACCGCTACTTATTCAGCCAATTATTGAAAACGCCATTAAACACAACGCCAACCAAACTTCTCTAATACTTAATATAACCCTGAGTGAGCTTCCAAACGGCGTTAAAATACAAATTAGCGATAATGGTAAGGGTTTTTCGAGCGATGTAATAAAGCACGGGCATGGCAATGGTGTAGGGATGAAAAACATACTCAAGCGCGTCAAACAACTTGGTAAAAGTAAGGTACTACTGAGCAATAATAATGGTGCAGTGGTTACGTTGGAGCTAGCACTATGAACAGCAAAAAACAGCAACATACTATTACTAAAATGCGCGTATTATTTGCCGATGACGAGCTTCCCGCTCGCGAAAAATTAAGCCATCAATTAAGTTTAATGGAGCATGTTGAAGTGGTGGCTATGGCTACAAATGGCAAAGAGGCTATTACATTAATCAATGAGTTGACCCCTGATGTGGTATTACTTGATATTCAAATGCCTGAAATTAACGGCCTTGAGCTTATTGATTTACTTAACTACCAGCCCATTATTATTTACACAACCGCGTATGACCAATTTGCTATTGAAGCTTTTGAGCACGCCTCAACTGACTACTTACTCAAACCTTTTCCTATTGCTAGGCTAAAAAAAGCTCTCGCCAAAGCGCAGCAGCAACTAGAGCAACAACGTGCACATACCCTAGTCAATCACGAACCCAACGAGCAAACGTTTACATTAACCAAAAACACTATAAATAAGCTCATTAGTAAAAACGGTGAGCGGATATTTTTACTCTCCCCTAGTAATATTAAATTTATTAAATCGGAGCAGGGCAATAGTTTGGCGTGGAATGGCGATACATTTCATCATTTAAGCGATACACTTGATCAGCTTGAGCATGCTTTAGCAGCACATAACTTTGTACGAATCCACCGCAGTTATTTGGTTAATATTGACCACATTAAAGAAATACAGCGCTGGTTTAATGGCAAACTTATGGTGATTGTAAATGACGATATTAAATCTGAACTAAGCACCAGCAGAGCCGGCGCAGATAAGTTAAAGCAATTGCTGCATATTTAACTTATCCAATATGCTACTGGTCGTTACTCGAATACACACTTAAAATAGGGAATTTATAATCGGCAAACGATACAGTTACCGATTGTGTTTCGTTGCCTTTAAAACCGAGTTTAAATTCCATTGGCATAAATCGGCTGCCGTCAGCAAAAAGTGCAAGTAAGTGCTCCTCGCCTAATTCTCGATTGCCCGACGATAAGTTAGTTAGCGTTATAACAGCCCAGCGTTCGCCCTCTTCATTGCTCATTAATACATAATTAACGATTTTAAAATCCCCTTTTTTAGGGGTTATGTTGCTATTGTTTGCAAACGATAAGTGCATGCTATTTGGTACTGCACGGTCAACATTTAGCGCTTTGATAGAGTCGGCTTGGCTTGCCCACGAAAGCACCAATAAAATGATCACTAAGGCTTTCTTCACTGTGAGTTCCTTTTTATTACCTAGTAAAATACCTAGTAAATTACCTAATAAATTACATAACAATAACTGTTTAAATTATATTCGCATTCCATACCTATTATGTAAACAAACAATCATCACAATTTTATCCAGCGCTTTGGCTGCGCCACTACAGACTAAGCGCTCATTCAGTGTGCTTGCGCTACTTTGAGGTAATAACGAGTGATAAGAGTAAATAATTCAAAGCTAACTTAAAGTAAAAAGCGCGATTAAACAGGAGTATAAACGTATGGCAAGCACACATAAAAACTCAACAACGGATTTATCTGATCCCAGTAACAGCATTCAAGTAAGAGGGGCACGCGTTCACAACTTGAAAAATGTAGACGTTGATTTACCTCGTAACGCATTGGTTGTTTTTACAGGAATATCGGGCTCTGGAAAATCGTCGCTTGCGTTTGGAACGCTGTTTGCTGAGTCGCAGCACCGCTATCTTGATTCAGTATCGCCTTACGCCCGAAGGTTGATAGATCAAGTTGATGAACCCGATGTTGATTCTATTGAAGGGCTACCGCCTGCCGTTGCTTTGCAGCAGCAACGCGGCGCACCCTCGGTTCGCTCATCCGTTGGCAGCATAACAACTATTTCTAACGCGCTACGCATGCTTTACTCTCGTGCTGGCGATTACCCAGCTGGGCAGAGTATTTTATATGCCGATGCGTTTTCGCCGAATACGCCACAAGGTGCGTGCCCAGAATGCTCAGGAATAGGCCGAGTGTTTGAAGTAACCGAAAAGCTACTTGTGCCAGATGATACAAAAACTATTCGCCAGCGCGCCATTGAAGCGTGGCCACCAGCATGGCAAGGTAAAAACCTAAGCCGTATACTTACCTCGCTTGGTTATGACATAGACACACCTTGGAACAAACTTTCTAAAAAAGCACGGGATTGGATTTTATTTACCGACGAAACACCTAGTGTGCCGGTATACCCAGATTACACCTATGAGCAAACACAAAATGCGATAAAAAATAACGAAGATCCAAGCTACATGGGAACTTTTTCAAGCGCTAAACGCTTTGTTTTACAGTCTTTTGCCACTACCCAAAGCCCGCGTACTAAAAAGCGCGTATCACAGTTTATGCAAATATCGCAGTGCCCTACTTGCCAAGGTAAAAAATTAAAACAAGCATCGTTAAGTGTTAAATTTGCAGGGCTCGATATTGGCGAGCTATCTCAACTTACATTAAACGAACTTGCTAAAAAATTAAGTAATGCCGCCAGCACCAAAGTAAATAAGAATACAAAAAATCCAGAGCAAGCCATTGTTACGCAGCGCATTGCCAGTGACATTCTCACTCGTATTGAAGCACTAACCATGCTTGGTTTAGGGTACTTGTCGCTTGAGCGTACAACGCCAACGCTCTCACCCGGAGAGCTACAACGATTGCGACTTGCCACACAAATTCGCTCTAAATTATTTGGGGTAGTTTACGTGTTAGATGAACCTTCAGCGGGTTTACACCCTGCAGACACTCAAGCACTTTTAAAAGCGCTTGATGAGCTAATAGCGGCTGGCAATTCTGTATTTGTTGTTGAACACGATGTTAGCGTTGTTGAACATGCTGATTGGATTGTTGATGTAGGCCCTGATGCCGGTGTGCATGGTGGCAACATTATTTACAGCGGCCCTGTTGAAGGGCTAAGAAAAATAAAAAATTCGCACACCGGTCGTCACCTTTTTGCTAAAAACGCCAGTCAAGAGTCAACTCAAAACAGCGCGCAAAAAAAGGAGCAAAGGCAGCCAAAAGCGTGGTTAAAATTGGCAGATATTGAGCGTAACAACCTTAAAAAGCTCAATGCAGAATTTCCACTAGGTGTTATGACAACCGTTACTGGTGTTTCGGGCTCTGGTAAATCAAGCCTAGTAAGCCAAGCGTTAGTAGAACTTGTTTACGAAGCACTTGGGCAAAAAGTAATACCGGAAGCGCCAACCGACGAAGCCGACTTACTCGAACAAGAGCTGCAAACACACACCAGCGGAAAAATCATTGAAGGAATAAATAATATAAGCCGCCTGATTACCGTAAATCAAAAAGCGATTGGCCGTACCCCTCGTTCAAACTTAGCTACCTATACGGGTTTATTTGATCATGTGCGTAAACTATTTGCTTCTACCCAAAAAGCGAAAGAGCGCCGTTATGATGCTGGTCGCTTTTCGTTTAATGTTGCTAAAGGTCGCTGTAAAAACTGTGAAGGCGTTGGCTTTGTGAGTATAGAGCTGCTGTTTTTACCTAGCGTTTATTCACCTTGCCAAGTGTGTCATGGCAAACGTTATAACGAGCAAACACTTGAGGTTACATATCGTGATAAAAACATCAGCGATATTCTAAATTTAACGGTTGAATCGGCATATACCTTTTTTGAAAATGAGCCTGCAATACTGCGATCACTCGATGCACTTATGCAAGTAGGTCTTGGGTATTTACGTTTAGGGCAACCTGCCACTGAGCTTTCGGGCGGTGAAGCGCAGCGTATTAAATTAGCAACGGAGCTGCAACGTACGCAGCGCGGTAACACACTTTATATTCTTGATGAGCCAACTACAGGCCTGCATCCATCGGATGTATCAATGTTAATGTCGCAGTTAAATAAATTAGTTGATGCTGGCAATACCGTCATTATGGTTGAACACGATATGCAAGTAGCCCGCAATAGTGACTGGGTTATTGATGTAGGACCCGGTGCTGGCGAAGAAGGCGGCTTAATTGTAGCGCAAGGTAAACCTACAGAGGTAGCCCAATCTAAAATAAGCCGAACAGCACCTTTTTTGAATCGTGCAATTTAAAGAGCAGGTAAACACTAAATAACAAAAAAGAGCCAATGGCTCTTTTTTGTTATTAGCTTTTTAAAAAGCGTTCTATTTTAGGTTTTACCGTAACCGACATTATCAGCATTATAGTTAAACCTATTGGTAATGCGGCTAATAACCCTTCAGCCCATCCAGTTACAAATACACGCATATCTGCATAGCCAATATTATTAGTAGCGGTAACAAACGCCATAACCGACTCCATGATCAGCGCCATAAAAACACTAATCACTAAATTACGTTTTAGCTCGCTACTACTAGGCAATAACTTATTAACTAGCTTATGCATTAAGGTCATCATTACAAAACCAACAGGCGCCATAACCAATACTGCACTTATAAATGAGGTAAACCAATCTGCATAAAAATGCTCTGTAACACCCACATTCACATAAGTCATAATGCCAGTTAGAGTACCGCCAATTAAGGTAATAATACTTACCATAACCAGTATTTTATAAATTACAGGTGTTTTTTTAGGCTCAACCATTACTGGGTTTGCTGATACGGGTGTACTCATTTTTTGGGCATGCCTTAAGCGTTAAATAGATGACAAAATCAACTATAACAAATTAATTGACAATATCAACCACTTTTTGAGCTAACCAAAAATAAGCCAAATTCCAACTAACCCCATTAAGCTACCAGCAATACGGTTCATCCATTTAATATTATCACCACGGCTTAAAAATAAACGTAAACTTTTACCGCCTGTTGCGTAAGCTAACATACTTAAAAACTCGGTGGTCATTATAACACCAAGCAATACTAAAAGCTGAGGGGCTACAGCATGCTCAACACTTATAAAGGGTGGCAGTAGTGAAATCATAAACGCCCACCCTTTAGGGTTAGCAATTGCGGTTACAAAACCTTGCGTAAATAACGACTTCCTACTTACGTCACTTGGTTTTGAGGTATCGACCGACATTTTTCCTTTGGCTCGCCACATGTTAACGCCAATATAAATTAAGTACGCACCGCCTACCCACTTTAAAATAGCAAACGCATCTGGGTAATTTAGCATTACGCTTGCAACACCTAATACCGCAGCTATGGCAACACTTGCGACACCTAACAGCTCGCCTATCATCATCCATAATGTGCGGCGCACGCCAATGCTCATACCGAGTGTCATGGCAAGGGTCATACACATACCAGGCGTTATCGACACAAAAAAGAACGTAGGAATAAAAACCGCAAGTGCTGCTACATCAATCATTAATTTACTCTCATATTAAAAGCAAAAACGTGGCTATAAGTAGCCGCGCTGTTGCTTACTCATTTTTATTACTATTGCCCGGCACTTACCACGGGGTCAGTAATAACCTCTACTGGCTCTGCTGTATCATTTAACAAATACTTATCTAACCACTGTTCTTGTTCCCACAACACATGTAATAAGCTTTTACGCGCACGGTAACCATGTGCTTCATAAGGGAGCATTACTAAGCGAGCATCTTTACCTAAACCTTTAAGGGCTGCGTACATGCGCTCACTTTGCATTGGGAAAGTGCCGTGAGATTGAGGGTGGGTCTTCTTGCACCGTACCCCATATGTAAAAAGCATCTATTGCCCAGCACTTACCAAGTCAGTAATAACCTCTACTGGCTCTGCTGTATCATTTAACAAATACTTATCTAACCACTGTTCTTGTTCCCACAATACATGCAATAAGCTTTTACGCGCACGGTAACCATGTGCTTCATATGGGAGCATCACTAAGCGAGCATCTTTACCTAAACCTTTAAGGGCTGCGTACATGCGCTCACTTTGCATTGGGAAAGTGCCCGAATTAGGATCTTCTTGGCCGTGGATCATTAGCATTGGCTCGTTAATTTTTTCAGCATGGAAAAACGGCGACATATCAGCGTACACACTTTGTGCTTGCCAAAAATCACGCTCTTCTCCTTGAAAACCAAACGGTGTTAATGTGCGGTTATACGCGCCACTGCGGGCAATACCTGTTTTAAATAAATCGCTATGAGCCAATAAGTTAGCAACCATAAATGCACCATACGAGTGCCCTGCTATGGCAATTTTGTTTTTATCGGCAATGCCTTTTTTAACTAATACATCAACAGCTGCTTGCGCACTTGATACTAACTGCTTTCTAAAGTTATCGTTTGGCTCGCTGCCATCAATACCCACTATTGGCATTTTAGGGTCGTCAAACACGGCAATCCCTTTAGCAAGGTAAGGCATTGGGCCCCAATAACCAATGTAGGTAAACGCATAAGGCGATTCGCGTACTTGCGATGCAACGGCTTTATCTTTGTATTCAAGTGGATAAGCCCACATAAGTATCGGTAACGGGCCTTGTGTTTTATCGTACCCTGGTGGTAAATAAAGCGTGCCCGAAAGCTCAACACCGTCATCGCGTTTATAACGTAATTGCTCTTTAGTTACGCCTTTAAATGCAGGGTACGGGTGCTCAAATGTCGTTAATTGCGTTAACGTGTCGTTCTCTAAATCACGTATAAAAAAGTTAGGTTGCTCAGTTTTAGATTCACGAATAGTAATAAATCGCTCACCTTCGTCGTCAAGCAGTGCGCGTACACGCTCGTAGTATGGCGCTTCTGATTGCCATAAACGCTTGCTGCTATTTGTTTTAACATCGTACCTATCTAAAAACGGCACATTACCTTGCTCTGAAGCACCATTACCGCGCAGGTAAATATAACGCCCGCCTACAATTTTAATTACGTTTGCGCCTAAATCATTGCGCTCGTAAATTGCATTACCTGGGTCTTTGTACGCATCGTTGTAACTACGCTCTGAAAATAGCACGCGGTTTCTGTCGGCATTTCGTGGTTGCACTATGTAAGTACGTACTTGGCGATCGCTAAAGCGCCAGTCTGTCAGCATTGCTACGTTTTCGTTGCCCCACTCCATTCCCGCATAACGGCGCTCTACTTTGGCAAATAATTTAGGCTCGCGTTTAAATGGTGCACGTAAGCTGTAAACATAATCATGATGCTCAACGTCGGTTTTCATGTCGCCGCCATCTTGCGCCTCGGCCCAAATAACTTCAGCACCTTGATCGGCTCGCCATTCAAAATCACGGCGGCCAGTGCTTACACTGTCGTAACCTTGTGGAATATTATCGGCAAGTGGCTGTTTTGCCAGCTCTGCTAATGCATAGCCGCGCATGCCCCATATTTGCCACGTGCTTGCAAAGCGGCTGTAAGGCACTTGATACGAAAACGGCTCATTAATACCGGCAACTAAAATATTGGTAGAATCAGGTGATACTGAAAACGATTTAAATAAAGAAGGGCTACCTATTGCTTGAGTATTGCCATCAAGCGTTATGTAAGCCAATTGCCCTTGGCCGTAAAACTTAAACTGTGATTCATCAAACGGGCTGGTTAATAAATTTTGGTAAGTACGTGCTGGCGCTTTTTCGCCAGTACTTTGTTGAATAACAGGCACTACATTTTGGCTGTTATTTTCAAGCCTTGGTTTACCAAAATTAACAGCAAGATTTGCAACAATGGCGCTGCTATCTGGCAGCCATTTATATGGCGATGCAGTTAGTACCGAATTTAACGCAGCACTAGTTAACTCTTTTGCTTGTTTGGTTTCAACGCTGTAAAGCCATAAGTTGGCTTGGGTTGGTTGCTCAACAACAAAGGCTAAATATTTACTATTAGATGACCATTTAGGTGAGCGGATAATGCCATTAGGTAAGTTGTTAATGCTAATAACCGACCCGCTTTGAACATGCTTTAGCTCCACGGCACTAAATTTGGCACTCACACGAGAGCGCGAAAAATTAGCGGGGTTTAGCTTAATACCTGCAAGCTTAAGCTCTTCTTTTGCAAGTTCATCAAGGGTTACTACACGTTTGCGCTCAAAAAGCGCTAGCCACTGGCCATCGCTCGATAAGTAACTAGTGGGTGCTAACTTAGCGTCAACCAATGCTGCAAGTTCGGGTGATGGGGTTTGATAGCCCTGCTCGGCGTAACTTGTTGGGACTAATGCCGCACAACAAACAAAGACAACTAACAGCCTAAAAGCGCTCATGTTTTTATCCTTTTGTTATTTTTTACTCTTATAGGCGTATATAAACACGTTTTGCTTTGTTCATAAAGTATTAAGGTAAGTTATACACCTCTAAAAGATGACTTAATAGTGCTGATTAAGCTAAACTACAGCGCTATTTATTCACCACTGCGGTACTTAAAATACAATGCATAACAAAGCCAAATCAGTCACCATTTTTGATGTTGCAGAGCGTGCTGGTGTATCAAAATCAACCGTATCGTTGGTGCTTACCCAAAGCGATAAAGTGGGCAATAAAAGTAAACAGAAAATACTCAAAGCGATAGATGAGCTAGGGTACGTTTATAATCGTGATGCCGCTGCTATGCGCTCAAAACGCTCTAACTTAGTGGCCTTAGTAATAAATGATTTAACTAACCCAGCTATGGCACACCTTGCTACCAGCTTAGAACTTTTGTTAAACGACAATGGCTTACAAGCCATGATTGTAAGCAGTAATAATAGCCTTGAGCTACAAGCAAACGCAGTTAAAAACTTAAAAGAATACAACGCGGCTGCATTTATTATTTGCCCCGTTGCTAATACTTGCCCCAAATGGCTTGATGCGCTCAGCGCGCAACACAAAGTAATTACCTTAATGAGTGAAGTGCCCTTTAGCGCAGCTCCGTGTGTATTACCCGACTATAAAAAAGCCAGCCACGTAGCCAGTATGCATTTACTCGCACAAGGCGTGACAAACATAGCATTTATAAGCAGTGAACTTACTTTAAGTGATTCACAAGCACTGCAAAGTGGCTTTAATACCGCATGCGCGCAGCACAGCATTACACCATTAGCACCCATTGACTGCGCAGTAAACACAGCCCTTAGCGCTAAAAATGCATTTATAGAAGCATATAAACACAACCCCACATTAAACGCAGTGGTGTGTGCAAACGATATTATTGCTCAAGGTGTTATTGCCGCTATTAACTCATTAACTCATCACTCTATTAAAGTAGTGAGTTGCCACCACATTCCTAATAGCGCGGTTATAAATAATCACTTAACCACCGTGGCTATTAGTACAACTGATATAGCTAAGCGGTGCCTTTTAATACTCCAAGAGCTACTACAAAATACAGCCCCGCCAGTAAAAACACTGGTAAATGTAAACTTACAAATTAGAGATTCTAGCCAATGAAAAAAGTGCTGGTAATTGGCTACGTATGGCCAGAGCCAAATTCGTCTGCTGCGGGAACGCACATGATGTCGTTATTAAATGCATTTAGAGCGCAAAACTGGGACGTTGAATTTGCAACGCCCGCGCAGCGCACCGACCACATGGTAAACCTTGACGACTTTGGTATAACCAGCCAAAGCATTGCACTAAACTGCGATAGCTTTGACGAATACGTTAAAGCTTATAACCCAGACATAGTCATGTTTGACCGTTTTATGATGGAAGAACAATTTGGCTGGCGCATCGATAAACATTGCCCAAATGCCATTAAAATATTAGATACCGAAGATTTACAATGTTTGCGTAACGCTCGCCACGAAGCCTTTAAAGGTGAGCGCGAGTTTACAACCAGCGATTTACACTCAGACATAGCAAAACGAGAAATTGCCGCTATTTTACGCTGCGACCTAAGCTTAATTATTTCAAGTTATGAAATGAGCCTGCTAAACAGCGTATTTAAAATAGAGCCAAGCTTATTACACCATTTACCATTTATGGTCGATTTAAGCTCACTGCCTACAAGTACAAAAACGTTTGAGCAGCGCCAGCACTTTATGACCATAGGTAACTTTAGACACGCACCAAACTGGGATGCTGTACTTTACTTACAAAAAATATGGCCACTTATTCGCAAGCAACTCCCAAAAGCAGAACTACATATTTATGGCTCCTACCCACCACCAAAAGCCACGGCACTAAATAACCCTAAAACAGGGTTTTTAATAAAAGGCTGGGCCGATAATGCGTTTGATGTAATGCAAAGCGCACGCGTATGTTTAGCACCACTTCGTTTTGGTGCAGGCATTAAAGGTAAATTACTTGAAGCCATGATTATGCAAACACCCAGCGTTACCACCTATATTGGTGCAGAGGGCATGCATAACGATTTACCATGGCCTGGTAAAATAGCCAACACCGCCGACGATTTTGCCAATGCTGCTGTTGAAATGTACACCAATCAAAGTGACTTTGAACAAGCGCAGCAAGATGGCAACACGCTCCTTAATACGCTTTACGATAAAGCACAATTGAGTACGGTGTTAATTAAAAAAATCGATTCAATAAGTAGCGATTTAGAGGCTCATCGCGAAAAAAACTTTACAGGCCAAATGCTCAAACATCATACAATGCGCAGCACTCAATACATGTCGCAATGGATAGCTGAAAAAAATAAAAAATTAGATTAAAAATGACTAGACACACACCAATTAGTGTTTAAAATCGCGCCCATCAAACGTGGGCAGTTTTAGCTGTATTGTCTATATTTTTAGCTTAGTTATCGCAATATTTGGTCCAAAAAGATTTGAAAACTGCAACCTTTACAGAAAAACGCAAATTTATCGTTAAATTGGGTAAAATGCTTCACAAGTATGGTACGCCTGCTTACCGCCTAGAAGCCCACCTAATGGAAGTGGCTACATATTTAGGACTTAAATCGTCGTTTGTTATGTCACCAACTTCGGTAACGTTTGTTATTTGGACTGATGGCCACGAAGACGAGTACACCCATGTTGCGCGTGTAGACCCTGGCGATCACGATTTAGGCTCACTTGCCGACACCGACGACCTTGTAAACCAAATGCTTGACGACAAGCTAACTTTACAAGAAGTTGACGCCCAGCTAGATGCTATCTACGACATGCCAAACCCATACAATAAACTTGTTACGGGCGTTGCGTTTGCAACTTCTGGTGGTGCGTTTGCAATGTTAATGGGTACTAGCTGGACTGATGTTATTTGGTCATCGCTTCTTACTTTAGTTGTTTATTTGTTTGTGCTTTGGTCGGGACGCTCAAAACGCGTAGCCCATATGCTTGAGCCATTGGTAGCCATAATATCGGCAATACTTGCCTGTGCAGTAAGCGTGTATATAACACCTGAAATAAACATACGCTTGGTGGTACTTTCGGCCATTATTGTATTTATACCAGGTTTAGCACTTGCGCTTGGCTTAGCAGAGCTTGCAGCGCGGCATTTAGTGTCGGGTACAGCAAGAGTCATGGACTCGTTTATGCTGTTATTTAAACTCTATTTTGGCGGTTTTATTGGCATAGGCATTGGCTTTGCACTCTTTGGGCAAGCTGACTTTGTACAACCTGAACCATTACCAAAGTGGACCGCATGGCTGGCTATATTTTTACTTTGTAGCAGCTTAATCGTTATTTTTAGAACCAAACTTAAGCACGCTGTTTGGTCTATTGCATCAGGCTTTATAGCGTATGGCACCAGTATTGGCTCGGCTATGTACCTTGATTACACGTTAGGTACGTTTGTGGGTGCTTTATCGGTAGGTATATTTAGTAACTTGTTTAACCGTGTTGCTAATGCGCCGGCTTCTATTGTGGCCATGCAAGGCTTAATTGTATTAGTACCAGGTAGCAAAACCTATATTGGCTTAAACTCACTCATTGAAGGCCAAGACTTTATATACGCAGAGCATATAGGCCAGCAAACGTTTTTAATATTTATGTCGCTTGTTGCAGGGCTAATATTTGCAAACGTAGCCCTACCGCCTAAAAAGAGTTTGTAACTGATACTGAGCACTCGCTTTACTTTAATTGAGTAAAGCGGGTAAAACATTAAACTAAAAACAACTACCAAGTAGCAATTGATGCCAATGCTAAGTGTTTTAGCTCTTTACATCGCACTTGAGTGAGCTCAAAAGCATCGTAGTGATTCCAACACTATACTAAAAAACCTTCCATTTTAATCATATCCTACTTCTAATTTACACTTCCCTATTGAGCAAAAATACTCAACAGGAAAGTAACTTAACTAGCGTGACCAGTTAGTTTTGGCAAGCTCTACAATCTCGTTTCCTTTGCCGTTTATCAGCGCCTTCATCATGTAAACACTAAAGCCTTTTGCTTGCTCTAATTTGATTTGCGGTGGCATTGAAAGCTCTTGTTTTGCAGTATCGACTTCTAAAACAACAGGTCCTGAGTGGTTCATCATCTCGTTCATTGCCGATGGTAATTTTTCAGGGTCATCCACATGAATCCCTTTTAATCCACAAGCCTCTGCAATGTTAGCAAAACTTGGGTTTTTTAAATCGGTATCGCTTGATAAAAACCCACTGGCTTTCATTTCCATAGCCACAAAACTAAGTGAGCGATTATTATAAACAACAATCTTTATTGGTAAATTAAGCTGCTTAAGTGAGATTAAATCCCCCATTAACATCGAAAAGCCACCATCACCACACATTGCAATGACTTGGCGGTCTCTATCTACAGATTGAACCCCCATTGCCTGCGACATCGCATTTGCCATAGAGCCATGATTAAACGATCCTATTAAGCGACGCTTACCATTCATTGATAAATAACGCGCAGCCCACACTGTTGGCGTACCTACATCACAAGTAAAAACAGCATCGTCAGTCGCTTGCTCGTTGAGTAAACGTGTTAGGTATTGCGGATGAATTAAATTTTGCGAGGTTTTGCCACTGGCAAGTTCATCAAGATCTTGTCGAGACTCTTTGTAATTTTTAACACATTTTTGTAAGTGCGAACTGCTCCGTTCACCTTTAATATAATCAAGCAGTGTGGCCACTGAGTTTTTAGTATCCCCTAACACGCCACAGTCAATTTGCACGTGTCGCCCGAGTGACGCAGCCTGATTATCAATTTGCAATATGGTGGTATTTTCGGGATAAAAAGCACGATAAGGAAAACTAGTACCAATCATTAATAACGTATCGGCTTCTTGCATTGCATGATAGCCCGATGCAAAGCCAATAAATCCGGTCATACCAACATCGTAAGGATTATCGTATTCAATAAATTCTTTACCGCGCATGGCATGCACTATCGGTGCTTGTAATTTTTCGGCTAGCGCAACAATTTCGTCGTGGGCATCCTTACAACCTGCACCACACAATAAGGTTACTTTTTTACTTTTATTAAGATGAGTCGCCATTGCTTCAATATCAGATAAAGCGGGAGTATGTGTTGCTGGCCTTGGCACGTTCCATTTTGGTTTGATAGCTTTAGGCATATCTTTTAATGCTATGTCGCCAGGTAGCACAAGTACACTCACGCCTTTATTTAATATTGCTTGTCGCATTGCTGTTTCTAGCAGGTACGGCATTTGCTCAGGGCTCGACACCATTTCACAATACACACTGCATTCTTTAAATAATTCTTGCGGATGGGTTTCTTGAAAATAACTACTACCAATTTCAGATGAAGGAATATGTGCGGCAATTGCTAATACTGGTACATTATTACGCTGACAATCAAATAAGCCATTAATTAAATGAAGGTTACCCGGCCCACAAGAACCCGCACACACCGCAAGCTCGCCTGATAAATGGGCTTCGCCACCAGCTGCAAATGCGGCAACTTCTTCATGTCGCGTTCCTAACCATTCAATTGTTCCCATTTTTCGCAGACTTTCACTAATGCCGTTAAGTGAATCGCCAGTTACTCCCCAAATACGTTTTACGCCAGCTTGTTCGAGGGTTTTAGTGATAAAACTTGCGATATTTTGACTCATAATATAGAACTCCTAAATATTCAGTTATTCTGTAAATTGATTTTTCGTCTCTGATCTATCAGGTAAGTCATCGTTTCGAAATGCGCTCAATTATTGAGAATCGATAAGCTTAAATATTTTGATAATGATAAATATATTACTACTGAGACTTTACTAACAAACGCCTATGCTTGCTGCGACCCCATACTGATACATAAAACATGAATGTCCGCTTTAAAGTGTTTATGAATATGCGGGTGCGAGATTTTTAGTGGCTTAACTATGAATATGTTATTATGCGCTCAATTATTTTACTGAATGCTTTTCTCTTACTTCTATGTCAAATTCTGCTTCTTGCTTTACATTATTTTCTCAAAATATTGATGCTCTCGCGCTTCCTGAAAAGTTTACTTTCCCTTTTTATTACGAGCCGCAACCATTAGCTGTAGCAGCCACAAAACAATTACAGCAACAACTTGAAACGTTAACGCATTTAAAAGCAGAAAATGCAGGTAAAATGTTTGGGGTTTTAGTGGTGCAAAATGCTAAGCAACAATTAGGCTTTTTAAGTGCTTATTCGGGACAAATTGAAGGTGATAAAGGCAATATTAGTTTTGTGCCGCCTGTTTCTAGCATGCAACTTCAAGATGATACCTATTTGGCTCAAAGTAAAATAATTAACGATATTAATGCTCAAATTGAGCAGTTAGAAAATAGCGAACAACTACTTGAAGTTAATAACAAACTTGATGATGCAACACAGAGCTACCAGCAAGCGCTATTAGCTCAACAGGCAGTAATGCAAGCCGGTCGTCAGCAACGAAAAATACAACGTACTGAAGGTGAATTAGAACTTAGCGAAAGTGATTTTGAGCAGTTAAAAAATAAGCTTGCAGGGCAAAGCATCGTAGAAAAAAAGCAACTGCTGGCACTTAAAGCCTATTGGCAAAATATAATCGAGTCACTGCAGCAAACACACATCAATATTTCTGATGAAATTGCTCATTTAAAAAAACGCCGTAAAACGCTTTCTAAAAGCTTACAAAAAAAGCTATTTGCACAGTACCAATTTTTAAATGCAAATGGTGAAACTACAGACTTAAATGCTATTTTTGCAGCATTACCTGAGCACACTCCTCCTTCGGGTGCTGGCGATTGTGCAGCGCCTAAATTATTACAATACGCCTATAAACATGACTTAAAGCCACTTGCTATGGCAGAGTTTTGGTGGGGAGCTGCACCTAAATCAGCAATTAGGCAGCATAAGAATTACTACCCTTCTTGTTACAGTAAATGCCAACCAATACTTGGGCATATGCTAAAGGGTTTAGATGTTGAAGATAACCCGCTACTTATCAACCCAGCTCAGGGTAAAGATTTAAGTATTGTTTATAAAGATGACGACTTACTTGTGGTAAATAAGCCCGCTGAGTTTTTATCGGTACCTGGCGTTAATATTGATGACTCAGTTTATATGCGAATCAAAACGCAGTTTCCAGAGGCATCAGGGCCACTAATTGTACACAGATTAGATATGTCGACTTCTGGGTTATTGATGATTGCGCTTAATAAACGCGTGCACAAAGCACTGCAAAAGCAGTTTATTGAACGCACCATAGATAAACGTTATGTCGCATTAGTTAATGGTAACGTAGCTGAGGATAGCGGAGTAATTGATTTACCCTTAGTGCTCGACTTTGATGATAAACCGCGCCAAATGGTATGTTATAAACACGGTAAGCCATCACTTACTACCTGGCACGTTTTAGAGCGTAACAACAATATTACCCGATTACAGTTATATCCTAAAACAGGGCGAACTCATCAACTAAGAGTGCATTGTGCGCACAGTTCAGGTTTAAACATGCCAATTATAGGCGACACACATTATGGGAAAAAAGCCGAACGATTACATTTACATGCAGAATACTTAGCATTTACTCACCCAATTACACTTAAACGATTAGAATTTGAAGTAGCCGCAGATTTTTAACAAAAGCACATAAACCGCTACCACTAAAACGTACAAATATTGGCTTTTATTAATTAAATTGATATTGTTTATGGTCTTATTTTTTTCAATGATGAGTATAAGAAACAGTTCAAACCCAAGTTTATTAAGCAATGCGAAAAAGTATTTCAATAATAAAAATAAATCAGCAAAGGATTAACATGGCTAACAATACACAAATAAAGATTTTAGGTAATACTTTATGGGCAAAGTATATTGTTCTCCTTTTATTTTTACTTTTTAGTAAACTTGCCTCTGCTAACGGCGATTCATTAAATGCAACTTCACATGCGCTAGACTTTGACACGACTCAAACTCTCATCAATAACATAAAACTAAATGAATTAGACTATCTTCAAAATGGAGACAAACTCACTCAAGCGTTTAAAATAAGCAAAGATCAAAATTGGGAAAAGCTTCATCTAGAAGCGGCCGCTTTGTATGCGGAGTTACTTTTTAGACAAGAAAAATACGAAGCGTTAAACACACACTTATCCTATTACTTAAAGAACAAAGAGTTACCAAACCAAAAAAGTGTGTATTTATTATTTCTCGAATCACAACTCAAGTCTCTAGCGAGGGATGCAAACCCAGCTCCAGCACACACGCTAGCCACAAAATTAGAAGAGAGCTTGCAACAGCATTCATCTAAAGAAAAAATTATTATTTTACGAGCACTTGCTTACTATTACACCGATACTGATGCATTGAAAAAGACCCTAAATGTTGCACTAGAAGGGCTAGAATTAGCATTAAAAGATGACGATTCAGCATCTCAAGGATACTTTTTTAGAAAAATAGCCGATGCATATAATTATCTAAACGAAAAAGACAAAGCCGTATATTATGCAAAAAAAGCGGTTGCGGCATATGAGCAAACGCAAGATGGGCTTTTTACTGCAAAAGCATATTGGAGTTTAGGCAATGTATTGCTGGAGATTAAGAAACCTAAAGATGCCTTAATATACCTAGACAAAGCATTGCTCTATTTCAAAAAAGTTAATATGCAAAAAGGCTTAACCTTTGCCCAATACTCAATTGCCAGTATTGAGTACTTACAAGCAAACTACGATAAAGCTTTAACTTTAACTAAAGAAAACATTGAGCTTGCTCGTTCTGCAGGTGTTTATGATATGCAACTCGCATCGCTCATTTTGTTAGCTGACATATATATAAAACTAGATTTAATTGATCAAGCAAATGAAGCAAACGATGAGGTGTTTTTAAAATTAGATAAATTCAGCCGCAGTATTTATAAAGCCGATTTTTTAAGTAAACGCTATGAGCTAAAGCGACGCCTTAACTACACTGACGAGGCTTTTGAAGCAATTGAACAAAAGCTCCTTTATACAAAAAAACACTACGAAGCTACCAGTGAAAGTAATATAAAAACACTACAGGTACAGTTTGAAGTAAAAGAAAAAGAAGAAAAAATACAGCAACTAGAGTACGCAAAAGACATTAGTGAACTACAAGCTAAAGAAGAGTACCAACAAAAAATAATTTGGCGGCTTAGCGCTGCTATAGCGTTTATTTTAGTGATTGCTTCATTATTTTTATTTTATCGGCAAGCTCGACAACGTCAAAAATATCACGATATTTCATTAACAGATTATCTAACAAATAGCCCTAATCGCAGAGGAATAATGCGCGCCGCAGAAGCAAAGCTTGATGAAGGTAAAATGACGATAGCAATTGTTGACTTAGACTACTTTAAAAAAGTTAACGACCAATTTGGTCACGATGTTGGAGATTTAGTTCTTATTGCCTTTGTAAAGGCTGCAAAAGAAACACTAAGTGGTGATCATCAGTTTGGCCGCTACGGCGGCGAAGAATGGTTATTTGCACTAAATACGGCTGATGAACGAATAATTCGCGATATATTTAACCGACTCGCCATTAGCTTCGCCGAGCATTGCAGTAATATAGAAGACCTTCCTAGTGATACAAAAATCACTTTTAGTGTGGGAGCCTCTGTAAGTAGCCCTTTAAAAAACACACTAGATGTTCTTATTAAGCATGCAGATAAATTACTTTATAAAGCAAAAGAAAACGGAAGAAACCAAGTCGTTGTTGATTAAATACAGCTAAAAGTACTTGCTCAGTTAATTGACTAAAGTCCATCTAAAACCATCTGTTTAATTTTATGTGCTTTTACAAAATGATCTAATTTATGGGTGTGTATCCACCAAGTAGCAGCTTCCATAAGTAGCTCTGGGTCGTCGTTTTTATTAGCAAAAAATGCATAAAAAGAAAGCCCTACATTTTCGCCTTTAACTGCTATTTTTTTATCGCACACGGTAATTATTTTTGCTCTTAGTTCTTCCCTCATACATACCTTATTTAATTATATTTTTACTATTAAAATACGCCATTTAAAAAGCTAACGATTAGCTGTAAAAGGCTTCTATCAACCAAGCCATGATTCTCAAGCTCTTTATTAGGCGTATTTACTTTTGCAGCTTTGCATTCATTATCTAGTGTCTCATTTTTACGTGTATCGGTTTCGTATGCAATATCTGCTTGTTCCATACATTTTGCCGAGCCTGCGTAAGGCTTCGCCGCACAAGCGCTTAGTAATAAAAAAAGTGGAATTGCTATCAATAATTGCTTCATAACTAATCCTATTTTTACGCAACTTATTTACTTTAAATTACAGTTGCAAGTTAGCCTATTTACTTTTCTACCACCATTACAAAAAATTCAAAAAAGAACGTACCGATGGCATCAAAAAAAGTGTTATTTTTTTCATCCTTTTTAATTTGTGCGCTAATGCATTGATTGTAAACCTGTGAGCTTGTTTGAGCGCCATTTCGATCAACCATTTCAGCCTCTTCAATGCATAAGTTAGGGTCAGAACGCGGGGCTGTACTACATGCACTCAGTAAAGCGCACAGCAATAATGCGGCGACGGGGCTTTTTATGTTCATCTTTAAACTATCCTATTAAGTTAACGTGCTACCTGCATTTATGTGTGAGAGTAATATATAGGTTGTACCCAAATAACACTGGCACTTTATCACTGCAATAAAATAAACAACCAATAAATATTTGTAAGGTTCTGTAGGGATTTATATTCACTTTTATAATTGAACTGCGCGAAAGCCTGAAATTATTGCATTCATATCACTGTAAAATTTACAGTGATCGCAGCCAAAGAATAAAAAATTAAATTAAATTTATTAAAATACAATAACTTAATATTTGGCATTTAGTTTGCTAGTTAATGATATAAGCAAATAAATTGTAAAAGGACTAGTTATGAATATTTTTGAAGCACTACGTCATGACCATGACAAACAACGAGAATTGGTAGATGCGCTTATTCAAACACACGGCGACACAGAGCAGCGCCACACGCTAATGGATGAGCTAAAAACAGAATTAGAAAATCACGCAAAATTTGAAGAACGTTACTTTTATAACCCACTTATGTTTGATGACTTAACTCATGAAAAAGCGCGCCACAGCGTAGCTGAACATCACGAAATTGATGAATTAATTGAACAACTTGAAGATACCGAAATGAGCTCGTCTGCATGGTTAGTTGCAGCTAAAAAGCTACACCATTTGGTACATCATCATTTAAGTGAAGAAGAACACGAAGTGTTTCAATTAGCGGGTAAAGCACTTACCGAAGGGCAAAAAGAGAGCCTTGCTGAGCAATACAACGACGCTATGCATTAGTTGTAAACACGCAAACCGACTTCCACACACTCCCTGTGTACTTATTGGTTATAAGCCTTATGGCTTATAACCAATTTTTTTGCATGTACTTTATTACTTTACAGTAAATTTCACGTCTTGGTCGCGTAATAAGTAAAGTGCAAAACACGCAGCCCACATTGGCCATGCAGTAAAGAATAATAAGTTATTAAAGCCATCTATGTACTGGTTGTAAGAAGAAAGCGTAGATAAGCCATGCATTACAAAAATGATACCGTACGTTATACGCTTTTTAATACCTGCTAAAAATGCTAAAACAAGCACTAACTGCACCGCACCAATAATGTAAGCCACTATATCTGTAGAGCCACTAATACCGTAAAAATGTTCAAAAATACGTGCGCTATGCCCAGGATTAACAAACTTATCGAATGTCCACATAACCATTACAATAAACACGCCTAAACGCAAAGATAAAAGTGACCACTGCAAACGGTTTTGCACATCAGAATTCATTGAACCTGTCATAAAATTTCCTTAAATGAATATTAATAAACGTAGAAGTAACCTAGACCGTATAAGTTATTTTTTATTTCAAAAATTTTTAATTAAATTCATTAGTTAAGCCATGCAGTACTAAAAGTGAAGCTTATTTAAGTAATTTAAAAATGCTGCATAAAAGTTAACTCTTTTAAAATGTTAGCAGGTTGAAAGTAGTCTATAATTAAAAATTCTATTAAAAGCATATATTTACATTCAGTCTAGTACAATCGCTGTATTAATATTTTATCAACTAATAAAACAATACTACTTAATTACCATCTTTATAATGCATCTGTTTTGTTATGTTCTAAAAAACAAAAAGAATCAAAATTTTACTGAAAGTTATTTTTAATCCTTTCGGTCTTTATCGCCAACAACATTTTAACCGTAGAGAGAAAACGTTTGAAACACGCATATTTAGCACTTTCCCTAGCCACCATATTAAATACACCACTTAATGCTTTTGCAGCCGAAGAATCAAAAACAGCAAAAGAAGGCGCAATTGAGCGTATTGAGGTGGCAGGCCAAGTTATTAGATCTCAAGGTCTTTCGGTTAATAATGCCACTGTAGACGGCCCTTTTGGCGACAACTTAGCTCTACGAGATATAGCCCGATCAGTAACACCAATTTCAAGCGAGTTAATAGAACAACTCAATATTACGACTTTACAAGACGTACTTGCAGTAAGCCCTAATACCTATTCAGCCAGTGGTTTTGGGGCACCAAGTTTACCTACTATTCGTGGGCAACTAGGTGAGCTTTTCCAAGATGGTACACGCCGCCAAGCAGGTAATAATGGCTTTGGCGTGCCGTTATCGTTCAACTCTATAGAACAAATAGATGTAGTAAAAGGCGCGCCACCGGTATTATTTGGTTCAAGCCAACGCAACGGTGGTTTTGTAAACTTACATTCTAAAAAAGCATCAACTGACGACAGTAAAGGCAAAGCAACGGTATCGGCAGGACGATGGGATCAGTACAGCGTTTTAGTTGATTACAGTGCACCTATAGTAAAAGACAAAGTAGGTTTTAGAGTAAGCGCTGAACACATTGATAACGGCAGTTACTACGACTTTTCGGGCACGAAAAGCGACAGCCTATTTGCAGCACTTAGGGTGTTACCTGATGACAAGAGCAGCTGGGATATTAACTTTGAGTTATACCAAGTTGAATTTACCGATAACGCAGGTATTAACCGCCCTACTCAAGCGCTAATAGATAATGGCCTTTATATTACCGGCCAAGGCGTGCAAGTAAATGGCAGTACAGTTCCAGCGGCAGGTTCTATTGTTTCACCTACTGGGCAAGTAAAAATAGACCGTAGTACAGTACTTACCGACCCTGACAATCAAAACGAAGCCACTACTTATTTACTACACAGTATTTATAAGCGTGAACTTTCAAACAACGCATCAATAAAAAACATTACGTATTTTCAGCACTTACAACGCGAAGAAATTGCACAAAATAGCTTTGTTGAAATTATAGATGGTGCCGATACCGCGCAGAACCGTACCGAACTGACTTACCAATGGAGCAACGAACAGCAAACAATTTTTGCTTTTGATGTGCGTTACAACCGCGTGCTAGGCTACAGCCAATTTACAACAGAAGCCGACCTACCTATTGATTTAACTGGCCCAATTTCAAATCGCCGCATTCCTTTAACTGATTCACAACAAGCGCGTTTAATTGAAATTAGCCCAGGTGTATTTGTATCCCCTGGTGGTCAGTACGATATTAATAACGATGGCAGCGGCGACTTTAACTTATCAGACACTACCGATTCGCGCTCATGGCAAACGGGTTTTGCTATTCAGCAAGATTCAGATTGGACAGATAAGTTTCATACAAGTGTTGGCTACCGCATTGATTTTTATGACGTAGACGCGCACGACCCAATAGCACCAGAGGGTGAAATTGCAGCGAGCGATAGCATTAACGATAAGCTACATTCGGGGCAAGTAAGCTTTAATTACCGATTAAATGGTGATTACACCACTTATGGTGCAGCAAGTTACAACGAAGCCACATCAAATAGCATGGCTGGCGGCACGTCTCTTGGTGGTGACAACACGATTAGCGCGCAAAACTTTTCAACCGAAAATACCTTAGTTGAATTCGGTTTAAAATACGCACCAACCGACAGTGATTGGTACGCCGATGGTGCAGTGTTTAGCCAACGTCGTAGTTTACGTAATCGCGATGGTAGTAATACCGGCATTCGTACTACCGGCTTTGAAAGCCAAGTATTCTATGATGCTTACCCTTATTGGTTAAGTGCCGGCTACAGCTATATTGACGCTCGCTACGATAATTCTGCAAGTAGCCAAGATTCAGCGCAAGTAGCAGATGCATTTGACAACTCACGTCCAGATATTATTGCAGGTACCAGTGTTGGCGCACCTAGCTTTACCGCGTTTGCACCTTCAAACCGCCAAGTTCAGGGCATCCCTGAGCAATCTTTCAGCTTTAACGGAAATTATTCAATTAATTCGAAATGGCAAACGGGTTTTTCAGGTCTATATACAAAGAGTTACCCATTAGACTTTTTGGCGACAGTAAAAATTCGTGATCAGTACACCCTAAACGTAAATACTAGCTATGCTTTTACGCCTAATACCAAGTTACGATTAGATGTGAACAACGTGACGAATCAAAAAAACTGGCGCCCAGTATTTGAAGGCGGTTACTTTGGTGCAACTTTAGCTTTTCCTGAGTTGCCAATTAACGCCAAGTTAACCCTTACGCATAGTTTTTAAGAGAGAGAACATGATTAAAAAAATATTTCTATTATTGATTGCAGCGGCCGCCGTCGGCCTGTTCTTTCATTTTGACTTACACCAACTACTTACGCTTGATGGCTTAAAAGGATCGATGGATCAGTTTAACCAATACAAAGAGCAGTCACCGTTACTCGTTATTGGTGGGTTCTTTTTACTATACGTAGTAGTTACTGCTCTCTCTTTACCAGGCGCCGCTATTTTAACACTTGCCGCAGGTGCATTGTTTGGCTTAGTTGAAGGCTTATTGGTTGCATCTTTTGCCTCAACTATTGGCGCAACACTTGCCTTTTTAGTATCGCGTTACTTACTACGTGACACTATTAAACAACGTTTTCCTGAGCGATTAGCCGCCATTGATGCAGGCGTTGAAAAAGAAGGTGGATTTTACTTATTTACGCTTAGATTAGTGCCGGTGTTTCCGTTCTTTTTAATCAACTTACTAATGGGTGTTACTTCAATAAAGTCTTGGACTTACTACTGGGTAAGCCAAGCAGGTATGCTCGCCGGTACATTTGTATTTGTTAACGCAGGTACACAACTGGCGCAAATAGAAAGCTTATCTGGAATTTTATCATTCAACTTAATCTTATCATTCGCTTTATTGGGTATATTCCCATTCATTGCAAAAGGAATCTTAAACGTGTTTAAAAAGCGCCGCGTATACAAAAACTACACTAAGCCTAAAAAATTCGACCGTAACATGATTGTTATTGGCGCAGGCGCAGGTGGTTTGGTAACAAGTTATATAGCCGCTGCTGTTAAAGCAAAAGTAACCCTTATTGAAGCGGGCGAAATGGGCGGTGACTGTTTAAACTATGGTTGTGTTCCAAGTAAAGCAGTCATTAAAAGCGCTAAAATTGCAGAACAAATTCGCCATGGTGAAAACTACGGCCTAGAAAATGCGACACCGCAGTTTTCGTTCAAAAAAGTAATGGCACGTGTACACAAAGTAATTGCCGATGTAGCACCACACGACAGTGTTGAGCGTTACACTGACTTAGGCGTAGATGTTGTAAAAGGCTACGGTAAATTAATAGACCCGTGGACTGTAGAAATTAAACTTAACGATGGCGGCACGCAAACACTAACCGCTCGTACTATTGTTATTGCCACTGGCGCGCGCCCATTTGTACCGCCACTACCTGGTATTGAAGAAACAGGCTATGTAACAAGCGATACGTTGTGGAATAAATTTGCAGAGCTAGATGAGGCACCTAAAAAACTTGTAGTACTTGGTGGTGGTCCAATTGGTAGCGAATTAGCACAAAGCTTTGCACGTTTAGGTTCAAGTGTTACGCAAATTGAAATGGCGGAGCGCATCATGATCAAAGAAGATCTTGAAGTGTCTACTTTTGCTCACGAAGCGTTAACCGAAAGTGGCGTTAATATTTTAACATCGCACCAAGCACTTCGCTGTGAAGCTCGCGATGGTAAAAAATATATTGTTGTTAAACATAACGACAAAGAAATAGATATTGAATACGACGAGCTATTATGTGCCGTTGGTAGAAGTGCGCGCCTTAAAGGTTACGGTCTTGAAGAGCTAGGCATTGAAACAAACCGCACAGTAGTAACTAACGAATACCTAGAAACACTTTACCCAAATATTTTTGCAGCAGGCGACATTGTAGGTCCATACCAGTTTACACATGTGGCAGCCCATCAGGGTTGGTACGCAGCGGTAAATGGCTTATTTGGTCACCTTAAAAAGTTTAAAGTAGATTACCGTGTTATTCCGTGGACTACGTTTATTGACCCAGAAGTAGCACGTGTTGGCTTAAACGAGCAAGACGCAAAAGACAAAGGCATAGATTACGAGATCACTCGCTTTGAATTTGAAGAGCTAGACCGTGCAATTACCGACAGCGCTACAAAAGGTTTTATTAAAGTGATTACACCAAAAGGCAAAGACAAAATACTCGGTGTTACTGTGGTGTCTGAACACGCTGGCGATTTGATTGCTGAGTTTGTACTGGCAATGAAACACGGCTTAGGCCTTAATAAAATACTCGGTACTATACACAGCTACCCTACTTGGGCTGAAGGTAATAAGTACGCAGCAGGCGAGTGGAAACGCGCTCATGCACCTGAAAAAGTGCTTAACTTGCTCGAAAAATACCACACTTGGCGTCGAGGTTAATTATGTTTAAAACACCCCTAAAAGCATTGTTATTTGGCTCAGCTTTAGTTGCAACATCGTTTACAACGTCATTTTCGGCCCAAGCCCAAAACATGCACGATAGCTGGAATGCATTGTTAAATAAGCATGTTGTCGCTATTAACCATAATCACAGTACTGAGGTTGATTACGCTGCCATAAAACGTGAGCATGCACAGCTAAAAACGTATTTAGATTCGTTAACGGCTGTAACGCAAAGCGAATTTGACGCATGGGAAAAGCCTAAGCAACTCGCTTTTTTAATCAATGCTTATAATGCGTGGACTGTTGAACTTATATTGACAAAGTACCCAGATCTTAAATCAATTAAAGACTTAGGGAGCTTTTTTAGCTCACCATGGAGTAAAGAGTTTGTGCCATTACTTGGCAAAACTCGCAGCCTTGATGATATTGAGCATGGTTTAATACGTGGTAGCGGTAAATACAACGACCCACGCATTCACTTTGCGGTAAATTGCGCGAGTATTGGTTGTCCAGCGCTTCGAGAAGAAGCGTATACAGCCACTGATTTAGAGAGCCAATTGCAAGAGCAAACGGTGCGCTTTTTATCTGATATGACACGTAATATGGCTCAAGAAAATACGCTAAGCGTGTCTTCAATATTTAAGTGGTACGGCGATGACTTTGAAAAAGGCTTTAGAGGTGCAAACACGCTACAGCAGTTTTTCTTGCAGTATCCTGATGCCCTTAAACTGATACCCGCTCAGCAAAAAGCACTTAAGAATGATGACATGAAAGTTAAATTTTTAGACTACAACTGGGATTTAAATGTTCGCCATTAAGTTTTGGCAAACACTGACGCGATACAGCTTTTGCTGTGTCGCGTTTTGCGTTTGTGCAATCGTAAATTTAGCTGTTTTTTCGAGCACTGCGTTTGCTAATCCCGCTATTAACTCAAATAGTAAAAGTAATTTAGTAATTAACACACAACAGGGATCTCGCTGGCAACAAGTTCAAACACTTGGTCGCAATCAAGATGTATACTTTTATGCATGGGGCGGCGACGCGCAAATAAATGCCTATATTCAATGGGCAGCTCAGCAAGTTAAAACTAAGTACAACATTAACCTAGTGCATGTAAAATTAAGCGATACCAGCGAAGCAGTAAGCCGTGTACTTGCCGAAAAATCAGCAAACAATAACAACCAAGGCAGCGTAGATTTAATGTGGATCAACGGGGCTAACTTTGCCACCATGAGTGAGCACTCTCTGCTTTTAAAAGAATGGGCTAATAAACTCCCCTACTTTGCATTAACCGATCCGGCTAACAACCCTGCTGTAACCTTTGACTTTGGTTTACCTACCAATGGTATGGAGGCTCCATGGGGGCAAGCGTCACTTACATTTTATTACGACAGCATTGCAATAAATGGTAAGGCAAACAATAAATTGCCGACGACATTAAACGAATTATTAAACTGGAGCGCGCAAAACCCTGGTCGCTTTAGCTACCCAAAGCCGCCTGACTTTTTAGGTATGAGCTTTTTAAAATACGCCTTAGTTGTACTGCATCAGCAAAGCAGCGAAAGTATTAAAGCGCAGCTAAACCAACCAGCTACAACTAAAAATACAGCGCAAGTGTTAAACCCACTGTGGGACTTTTTAGATAAATTACACCCAACTCTTTGGCGTGGTGGCACTCATTTTATGCAAAGTGGTGCTCAAATGCGCCGCTTAGTAGACGATACAGAGTTGAGTTTAGCCTTTACTTTTTCAGCACCAGAAGTACCCGCTGCTGTAAAACGCTATGATTTACCAAACAGCATTCGCAGTTACGCAATGAGTGATGGCAGTTTGAGTAATACCCATTTCGTGGCAATCCCTTACAATGCAAGCCACCAGCAAAGTGCGCAATTAGTGGCTAATTTTTTAATGAGCCCTGAGGCGCAAGCTGAAAAACAAAAAGCGCATATATGGGGCGATAAAAGCGTACTTATTCAATCAACGTTAACACCTGATCAGCAAGCCTTATTTAAAACAGCTAAACCGCATCCAAGTGCACTGCCTTTAAACAGTATTAAACGCACATTGAGCGAACCTCATCCAAGCTGGGTAAACGCCATTATGCAAGGTTGGCAAACCCGTTATGGAGTAAGCCAATGAGCGTCATTTCAAAAAGTGTAGCAGTAAATACCAAAGCAACAACGCAGTGCAGCACCGATATGTTTACGCGCATTGTAAAATTTAGCCCGCGATTTTTACTCGCTTTACTTATATTACCCGTACTTGGTGGCTTAATTAGCGTATTGCTGCCTGCCTTTGGTTATGCGCCCGTACTTGAGCAAACAACGTTTAGCTTGCAAGGTTTTAATGCCCTTTGGCAAACACCTGGCCTTACCCAAATGGTTACCTTAAGCGTTGCAACAGGCTTAATAAGTACTTTGCTTGCATTTATCATTACCCTAATGATTTTAGCTGCGTTTTTTAACAGCCCGTGGCTTAACCAAATTCAGCGTTTATTGAGCCCTATATTAGTTATACCTCATGCCGCAGCCGCTATTGCGGTGGGGTTTTTAATAGCCCCTTCAGGTATGATTTCACGCTTAGCGTCGCCTTGGTTAAGCGGCTGGGAACTTGCACCAAACGGCATGTTTCCGCATGATTCGTTCGGTATTAGTATTATTTTAGGCTTAACACTCAAAGAGCTTCCCTTTTTATTATTAATGGCACTGGGCGTACTTGCTCAACCTGAGCTTGGCAAAAAATTACGCCAACAACATAAGGTTGCGCTTAACTTGGGTTATTGCCCAATGACCGCCTTTTTTAAAGTAATACTGCCAAGTCTTTATCCGCTGCTGCGTTTACCCCTTTTAGCCGTGCTTGCCTATGCAAGTGCCAGTGTAGAAATGCCACTCATTTTAGGCCCAAATACACCACCAACGTTGGCCGTTGCAATAATGCATTGGTTTAACGATGTTGATTTAAACCTGCGCATTAAAGCCTCTGCAGGTGCTTTATTACAACTGGCTGTTACAGGCGGGTTATTAGCGCTCTGGCTTGGCGCAGAAAAGGCCGTAAAAGTGTTATTTAGCGACTCTCTCACTAATGGGGTGCGCGAATACGGCGGCTTTTATTGGCAAAAAATAACGGTAGTACTCACCACATTAGTAATTAGCTTTATACTGTTGTCACTTATTGGTTTAGTTATGTGGTCGGTTGCAGGCTTTTGGCGCTTTCCAGATGCAATGCCTGAGCAATTTACGCTACTGCATTTTAAAAGTGCGCTAATGCAAATGGGCAGCCCGCTTTTTAATACGCTAGCAATCGGTTTAGTAACCACACTATTTGCCATTATTCTTACTTTATTGTGTTTAGAATCAGAGCAATTGAGTGACAAACCTATTTCTCGTTTTACCAGTTTAATTATTTACTTACCGTTATTAGTACCCAGTATTGCCTTTTTGTTTGGGCTAGTATGGATACAGCAATTGTTAAATAACCAAGCCGCATTTTTTAATGTGGTACTTACGCATTTACTGTTTGTGTTGCCTTATGTGTTTTTGTCACTTGCGAGCAGTTATAGGCGCTTAGATCCTCGTTTTGCTCATGTTGCAGCAAGCTTAGGCGCAGCGCCATGTAAGGTGTTTTTTAAAGTAAAACTACCTCAGTTGTTTGCCCCTATTTTAATTGCAGCCGCACTGGGCTTAGCTATTAGTTTTGGACAATACCTCCCCACGCTTTTAGCTGGCGGCGGGCGTATAGCCACAATAACAACCGAAGCCGTTACGCTTGCCAATGGCGCAAGCAGACGCACCAGTGCCGTGTACGCTATTATGCAAATGGTGTTACCGCTTATTGGATTTATACTGGCATGGGGTTTACCTAAATATTTTTTCAAAAGTGCACGTGTTTAAACGTGCACATATGTAAAGCACCCATGTTTAACACTATCAGGGTTAAGGTTTTTTAATGCAGTCATCGTTACAGATTAAAAATTGTCAGCTTTATCGCCAAAATGAACTGTTACTTAGCTTAAACGAGCAAGTTAATGGCGGTGAAATTCTGACTATTATGGGCCCATCAGGCAGTGGTAAATCAAGCTTATTAAATTGGCTTACGGGTACTTTACCAAGTAGCTTTAAGGCCAATGGAGAGGTGTGGCTTAATGGTCAAAATATCGATAACACCCCTCCACACTTGCGCCATATTGGAGTGCTTTATCAAGACGCTTTATTGTTTTCGCATTTAACTGTTGCTGGTAACATTGCCTTTGCAATGCCCAAAGGCAATAAAAAACAACGCCTTGAAAAAATAGAACACGCACTTGAGAAAGTCGGCCTTAAAGACATGGGTAATCGTCACCCCGACAACCTCTCAGGTGGGCAACAAGCTCGTGTTGCATTATTACGTATGCTGCTGAGCGAACCTAAAGCCATTTTACTTGACGAACCCTTTAGCAAACTCGACACCCAACTGCGTGTTGATACACGCGAACTCGTGTTTAGCCAAATACGCGATCATAAGCTACCTGCAATTATGGTTACTCATGATCATAGCGATGCCGACGCTGCAAATGGCAAACTCATTACTTTAAGTAGCGCACTTTAATACATGACTTTAATGAATAGTTTTAAACGCATAAGGCAACAAACATGCTAGACAAATTTATCACCCCTGTAATTAAGCCACTGTTAACACCTGTGGTTATGCTTATGCATAAACGCGGCATAACCGCCGATCAGCTAACCGTAGTTGGCTTTTTAGTTGGCTTATTAGCAGTGCCATTACTGGCGTTTGAAATGTGGTACGGCGCATTAGTTGCCATTGCTTTAAATCGAATTTTAGATGGACTTGATGGCGCATTAGCACGCTATGCAAACCAAAGTTCAAGCGCAGGTGGCTTTTTAGATATCACACTCGACTTTTTATTTTACGCGGCTATTCCGCTTGGCTTTATTTTGGCAAACCCTGAGCAAAACGCGATAGCGGGATCGTTATTACTTGCTACTTTTATTGGTACGGGTTCAAGCTTTTTAGCTTTTGCGATTGCCGCCGAAAAATTTAAACTCGAAAAACCGCAATTTAAATACAAAAGCTTTTACTACTTAAACGGCTTAACCGAAGGCACTGAAACAATAGCGCTATTTATTGCATTTTGTATTTGGCCGCAGCACTTTGCGGTTATGGCGAGCATTTTTGCTATTGCGTGTGGCATAACTATTTTTACCCGTATACATGGCGGTTATCACACGCTTAAGCAACAAGAAGCCGATGCTAACAAAGCAGCTGAAAACGTGCCTAACAGTGCAAATTCTGAGGTAATAAATGACTAATGAAGTATGGTGGCGCTTAGGCTTCTTTTTTAGCATTTTAGTTATAATGATGCTGCTTGAAGCGCAAAAACCAGCGCGTAAATCACCAATAAAAAGCAGTACACGTTGGTTTGCTAACTTTGGGTTAGTGTTTGCTTCATCAGTTGTTGCGCGCTTAGTGGTTCCCATTGGGCTAACCGCCGTAGCACTTTACAATCAAGAGCACGGCATAGGCTTATTTAATCAAATAGCTCTACCAAGCAGTTTAATTATTATATTGAGCATACTTTTACTCGATATATTAATTTATTGGCAGCATAGATTATTTCATCAAGTGCCTATTTTATGGCGCTTGCACCGTGTACACCACGCCGATGCACACGTAGATACCAGTACAGGGCTGCGCTTTCACCCTATCGAAATTGTGCTGAGCATACTTATAAAACTCATTGCAGTAACAGCTCTTGGCGTACCTGCCATTGCGGTACTTATATTTGAAATAGCACTTAATGGTTTAGCATTATTTAATCATGCAAATATACGCCTACCTAATGCTATTGAAAAACCACTGCGTTTAATATTAATGACGCAAATATTGCATCGAATTCACCATAGCCAAGTGGTTAGCGAAACTAACTCAAACTATGGTTTTAGTGTAATTTGGTGGGATAAATTATTTGGTAGTTACAAAGGTAAAGCTAAAAAAACCGACGCAGATATAAATATTGGCTTAAAAGAATACCCAAGCCAAAAGCAAAATGCCTCGCTTTGGGGTTTATTGATCATGCCATTTAAAAATAAGTAAACCGCGTACATTCTCGAATTAGTCCTATATTTAATAGGCTCTTATTAAAGAGCCTATTATGAATTAAGTAACACTAAAACGCCTCTTACCGTAAACTAATTGTAAATAAAATAAACAAATATGTTGACCATTTGCGTACTCCACAATATCATTTGTAAGCGCTTACAAAACACAATCTAAAATGTAAGCGCTTACAGCATGAAAAACAAAGCTCAAAAAACAATTAATCTGACAATAATCTGTTGAAACCGGGGTTCAGTTATGAACATTGAAACAACGCACATTACACGTTTACTTGCCGCTATCTCTTTAGTTACGTTAGCTGGCTGTGGTGGTGACTCTGCCACTAAATCAAATTTTGAAAATGTAGATGCCTCTGAGCCAGTATCAGATTGGCAAATGGTTTGGAGCGACGAGTTTGAAGGCTCAGCCATTGATACAAACAAATGGAACTATGAATTAAACTGCGATGGCGGTGGTAACAACGAGAAACAGTGTTACACCGACAGTGAGCAAAATGCATTTATTGCAGACGGTGTGTTAAACATTGTTGCCCTACCCGCTGAAGAGGGTGCAGAAAAACCTTACACTTCAGCGCGCTTAAATACGCGTTACAACGCCGACTTTACATATGGTCGCTTTGAAGTGCGCGCCAAACTTCCATCAGGACAAGGTAGCTGGCCAGCATTTTGGATGCTGCCAACTGATGAAGTTTACGGCACTTGGCCTCGTTCTGGCGAAATAGATGTTTTAGAATCAGTAAACCTTAAAACACCAGATGAAGATGGCGGTATAGAGTCCAGTATCCACGGCACCCTTCATTACGGACGTGCGTGGCCAGATAACAGCTACACAGGGCAAGAATACAAATTCCCTGAAGATACTAATCCAGCAGATGATTTCCACACGTATGCTGTTGAATGGCAAGAAGGTGAAATTCGCTGGTACGTAGACGGTTACCTTTATGCAACTCAGCGTCAATCAGAAGTTCGTACTAATGCAAGTGGTGAGGCTGTAGGCCTAAAACATCGTGGTTGGTTTGCAGAATACTTTGAACAAGGTTCTGGCGAACTTACAACGCATTGGGATAGCGCACCATTTGATAAAGACTTTCACTTATTGCTAAACCTAGCAGTAGGCGGTGACTGGCCTGAAAACGTAAATGATTTAGGTGTAGACGCTAGCGCATTTGAAAACGGCCAAACCTTTGCTATTGATTACGTACGTGTTTATCAATGTGCATCAAACCCTGAAACAGGTAAAGGCTGTGAAACTATTCGCCCAGGTTACAATAGCTTAGACGATGCGTTGCTTGAAGGCGATGCACCAATTCCTAGTCCACCTTCGACAGGCATTGCAACACCACTAACTATTTTTGGTGAATCATTTAATCCAAATTGGCCTGCATGGGATTGTTGTGGTGGTTCTACTCCCGCTATTGTTGCAGATGAAACCCAAGGTGATGTAGTTGAATTTGTAGTAGGTGCAGAACCCACTGTAATGGGCTTTATTAGCCGTGAGATTTTTATTACTGACGAAGCAGGAAAAGCCAGCCCGTTTGATGCATCTCCAATGCTGGATGAAGGTTACGTTCGCTTTAAAATGAAAGTAACAAATGCACCAGGCACAGCTGATGCAGCTTGGCTTGTAAAACTTGAAAGTAATGAAGGTTCTAGCGCATTAGAAATGCCGATTACAGACAGTGTTGAAGGCGTAAGCCCTGTTGTTGGCCAATGGCAAACTTATACATTTTTACTAAAAGATCTAGATGCAGCAAATTTAGATATTAGTGCAATTGATGTGATCATGGTGTTTCCAGCATGGGGCGCAGGTGAAGGCGCTGTTTATTTAATTGACGATGTTGAGATTACTCAAGATAACTTAGGCGTATCACCTGAGCTTACTATTTTTACTGATGAGCAAAATCTAGCATGGCCAATGTGGGATTGTTGTGGTGGCTCAACCCCTGTTGAAGCTATGGATGATGAAGAACATGGTCTAACTGCAGAGTTTAGCATTGGTGCAGAGCCTACTGTGATGGGCTTTAATAGCCGCACATCGTCAGGAGGCGCAGGCGAATCGTTTGACGCTAGTAGCATTTTAGATGAAGGCGTTATTCAATTTGATTTAAAAGTAACCTCTACTCCTAGCGATCCAGCTACACCGTGGTTATTTAAAGTTGAGTCAAATGGCGGCGACTCTGCAGTAGAGCTTGAATTAACGGCAAGTGTTGAAGGCGTAGCGCCAGTTACTGGCGAGTGGCAAACATATACATTTAAATTGTCTGATCTTGCAGCTGCTGGCTTAGATGTAAGTACTATAGATGTATTAATGATTTTCCCAGCGTGGGGGGCAGGTGAAGGCTCTGTTTACCGTGTAGATAACGTTAAGATTTATAATCCAAATGCAGCGCCAGCTGCAACGGGTGAGCTTACTGTATTTAAAGATGCAGCTGCCGATCAGTGGAGTATTTGGGATTGTTGTGGTGGCTCTACACCAACAACAGAAACCGATGATGACGCGCATGGCGCAGTAGCGCAATTTAGCATTGGTTCTACTGCTACAGTAATGGGCTTTATAGCTGATGAAGACGTATCGTTTGATGCCTCTGCAATACTTGAAAATGGTGTAGTTCAATTTGATATGAAAGTTGTATCAGCCCCTTCAGATATTGACGCTCAATGGCTATTTAAAATTGAATCAATTGGTACATCGAGTGCCGTAGAGCTTGCTTTATCTAGCAGTGTTGAAGGCCAAGTACCTGTAACGGGCGAATGGCAAACATACACCTTCCCTCTTCAGCAATTATTTGATGCCGGCTTAGACATTAGCGCATTAAACGTAATTATGGTTTTTCCTAGCTGGGACATGGGCGATGGCGCGCTTTACCGTATAGATAACGTGATTATTGCAAATCCATAAAACACACACCAATAGGCGCTTAGCGCCTATTGCTACACAACAACATTTTATAAAGCAGAGCTATTATGAACACATTCAATTTTAAAAAGAGCCAACTTGCGGCTGCTGTGTCTCTCATCATTGCTGCGAGCACATTAAACACAGCTATTGCGGCAGAAGCACAAACAAGCGTTTCATCTGATGTAGAAGTTATTGAAGTAAAAGGTATTCGTGGTTCACTTATTCGTTCTATGGATATGAAACGCGACTCTTCAGGTATTGTAGATGCCATTTCGTCTGAAGAAATGGGTAAATTCCCAGATACCAACTTAGCAGAATCATTACAACGTATTACCGGCGTATCGGTGAGCCGTGCAAACGGTGAAGGTAGCCAAATTACAGTACGTGGTTTTGGCCCTGAGTTTAACTTAATAACCTTAAATGGCCGCCAAATGCCGGGCACAGGTTATACACGCTCGTATAATCTTGAAAACGTTGCCTCTGAGGGCGTAAGTGCCCTTGAAGTTTTTAAAACAGCACGTGCAGACGTGCCAAGCGGTGGCTTAGGTGCAACAGTTAATATTTCTACTGCGCGCCCTTTTCAAAAGCCGGGTCAAAACTTTTCAGCAACCGTTAAAGCAAATCACGACTCGTCAAACGAAGCTGGTGATGACGTAACACCAGAGTTTTCTACTGTTTACAGCAATACTTTTGTAGATGACACTTTTGGCTTTGGTTTTTCGTTTTCGCACCAAGAGCGTGACTTTCAAAAACAAAGTGCCAATATTCAAGGCTGGCAGGCAAACGTAGACTTACCTGAATTAGATAGCAGCAACGTCGTTGATAACCGCACAGACCCTGCAGGTAACTACTACTTCCCTAAAGACATGAATTACTCTATTGAAGATGTAGAACGTGAACGTACAAACGGACAAGTTACCTTTCAATACGCACCGGTAGATGGCTTTGTAGCAACACTTGATTACACCGCAAGTAAAGCTGTAACAGGTTCTCAAAGTATTGGTTGGGGTATTTGGAACGACTTTGGTAGCAATATTAATGGCTACGAGCTTGATGAAAATGGTACGGCTGTTTATGCTGATATTAGCGGTAACGATGCCTCGTTTACAGCCAACAAAGGCACTACAGAAGTAAAAGCGCGCTCACTTGGTTTAAACCTAGATTGGGAAATTAGCGACACGTGGCACGTAGAGCTTGATTACCACGACTCTAAAAACGAAACCGATAACGGCGCCGACAATGGGCTGGGAAGTGCCGGCCAAGTAATTTTAGGTTCTGATCAGCTAGCTAATAAAATTTATGATTACCGCACAGGCGAAGTACCCAGTGCACAAGTTAATTGGTTAAATGGCACAAGTGAATTAACGCCTGGCGAAATTGATTCAAACTTTAGTCAATTTACTCACTCACCGGGTGAGTCAAACATTGAACAATTACAGCTACATACAACATGGTATAACGAAAGTTATGACATTGGTTTAGTTAAAGTTAAATTTGGCGCATCACGTACAGAACAAAACACCGGTGGTTACACCGCGTGGAGTGGTTTAGTAGGTGGTCCAGGCTTTAACCCATCATATACAGAAATATTCCCAGACGGCATGTTTACCCGTCACGATACATCGGGCCTTTTAGATCAATTTGAAGGGGGCGGCAGTGACTTACAACCTGGTTACTACTATACCTACGATTTTGACGAAGCTGTTGCGCGCCAAATTGCTTACTTAACAGCTGATGTGACAGGCGGCGATGCATACGCCGCAAATGCATATATGGATGGTATTGACAGCGAAAGCTACGTAGAAGAAATCACTAATAGCTTTTATGTTCAATCAAGCTGGGAATTTGACGTAAGTAACTACTACGTAAAAGTAAATGCAGGCCTACGCTATGAGCAAACAGATGTAACCAGTACTGTGCGCCAACGCGTTGAAGATCAAGTTAATTGGATCAGCGCTTCTGAGTGGATCATGCAATACGCTGCTGGCGGCGATGATAACTTCTTAGAGCAACAAGGTGATTACGATGTTTTACTGCCTTCAATCGACGTAAGTGTTGATTTAACTGAAGACGTAGTAGCCCGCGTATCTTGGGGTAAAACAATGTCGCGTGCACCACTGGGTAATTTAGCCGGTGGCCGCAGCTTAACAGGCAGCCCAAAACCAGGTTCTCGCACAGGTAGCCAAGGTAATACAAACTTATTACCGTTTGAATCAACAAACCTTGATTTATCACTTGAGTATTACTACGCAGAAGGCAGCTACGCATCTGTTGGTTACTTTAAAAAAGACGTTGATAACTTTATTCAAACCACTATTACGCAAACCACTATTGATGGCTTGCACGATATTTTAAACGGCCCTCGTTACTTACAAGCCGTAAGCGATATTGAATCACGTGGTGAGCAAGCAACAACCGACGCTATTTTTGCACAAATGATTGCCAGCGGTTACGGCAATGCAAATGGCGTTATTGAACCAAACAGCGACGATCCGCTAATTACATGGAATATTAGCCAACCACAAAACACCGACAGTAAATCGGTAGATGGTTTTGAAGTAGCTGTTCAGCACTTAATTGGTGAAACCGGTTTTGGTGTTGGTGTTAACGCAACGTTTGTAGATGGCGACGTTGAATTTGATAGCGAAAGCCTTGATCAACAAGCACCGCTTACAGGCTTAAGTGACTCAGCTAACTTCCAAGGCTTTTACGAAAAAGACGGCCTATCAGTTAAGATTACTTATGCATGGCGCGACTCATACCTAATTGGTGTTGGCCAAGCGCAAGGTTCAGCTGATGCGCCTCCGCAATATGCTAAAGCGTATGGCCAATGGGATATGAGCGTTAACTACGATGTAAACGAAAACGTAACGGTATTTTTTGATGGCATAAACTTAAATAATGCAACCGAAGAAGGTTACGGACGTTACGAAGAGCAGTTCTTATTTGCTAATCAATACGGTCCTCGTTACTCAATTGGTGCTCGTTACACGTTCTAACTAAATTTCCTTTAGTAAAAAATGCAAAAAACCGCTCACTGAGCGGTTTTTTATTGTCTAAAGTCATAATTTTTTAATAAATGGTACCAATCTGTTTATATATGGGGTCTATTTAACGTTAAGAAAATTACGCTATAACTAGGAAAAAATTTTTGTACCTAGGGTCTGTTGATCTTTGCGGATTAAAATTTGTTCAAACTAGGGGCTATTTAATCGCGGCGCGAGGTTTGTAACCTAGTGGGCTAAGTAAAAACCGAGCAACAAAGAGTAAATAGCCCCAAGAAAGAACCCTTTGGGCAGCGCCTGTTTGGCATTAATGCTACGTTATCGCCCATTTATGGGGAATAACCACACCACATAGGCTCTGCCTTGCCTAAATACCAAACAGACTGCTGCAAATTTAACCTTGAAAGATCAACAGACCCTAGTTGTTCTAAATAAAAATTTCAGCGACGCTATAGTGAAATTTAATTCACTAAATTGCTCAAAGATTCATGTCGGTTGGTATGATTACATATACATACCGCCCGATACCTCAAGTCGCTGGCCTGTCATCCAACGGTTTTCGTCCGCTAATAAGTTGGCAATCATAGGCCCTATATCGTCTGTTACACCGACTCTGCCCATTGCCGTTTGTGATGTAATAAACGCATTTACTTCATCGTTATCACGAACGGCGCCATTACCAAAGTCGGTTTCAATTGCACCAGGGGCTACAACATTTACCGTAATATTTTTAGGTGCAAGTTCTTGAGCTAAATACCTTGTCATTACTTCTATTGCACCTTTGGTCATTGCATAAGTAATATGACCGGGTAATGAAAAACGCGTTAAACCACTTGATAAATTAATAATACGACCACCGTTTTTTATAAAGGGCAACAATGTTTGGGTAACAAAAAATACTCCCCTTAAGTTAATATTTATTAACGTATCAAAAGTTGATTCACTTGTGTCTGCAAAACTGCTAGTAAGCCCCACCCCTGCATTATTAATTAAGTAATCAAACTCACTTTGTTGCCAATGAGTCTGCAGGACATTTTGTAGTTGTTGTGCAAAATCCTCAAAGCCGAGCATATCACTTACATCTAATTGCAATGCAACCGCTTTAGAGCCTAGCTCCTGTACTTGCTTTACAACCTCTTTTGCTTCTTTTTCATGACGACGGTAAGTAAAGATGCAATCGATATTTTGCTTTGCAAGGCAAAGCACCGTGCTTTTACCAAGCCCACGATTACCACCGGTGATCACTGCAATTCGTTTGTTCATTGTTATATCCTGTTGAAAATAAAAGCGGGGAGTTAAATAACTTCCAAGCCAGTATATTTTTTCAAGCAACAAAGATAAACAGGCTGAAAAGAGTTACACTGTTCAAAATAAACGAACAATAAACGGTATTATGAAAGACCTAAATGCAATACGTATTTTTATTAAAGTAGCGCAACTCAGTAGTTTTTCTAAAGCAGCAACAAGCTTAAATCTTCCTAAGTCAAGTGTATCGCAAGCAGTAACCATGCTCGAAAGTACATTAAATACGCGTTTATTACACCGTACTACACGCACCGTAAATATGACTTCAGACGGTGAGCTATTTTATCAACGTGCACTGGGAATTATCAGCGACGCTGACGATTTAAAAAATTTATTTGTAAGTGAGGATAAAGGTTTAACAGGCCGAATACGTGTAGATATGCCACAAGCTGTTAGTCGAGATACCATAATTCCAAACTTAAGTTCGTTTTTAAAAATGCACCCAAATCTTGAAATAGAACTTGGCAGCTCCGATAGACGAGTAGATGTCATTAAAGAAGGATTTGATTGCGTAGTAAGAGTGGGCGAACTTACCGACTCATCATTAATTGCACGACGTTTGGGTAGCTTTAAAGTTTTAAATTGCGTAAGCCGTTATTATGTAAAAAATCATGGCTTACCTAAAACTCTAAACGATTTAAAAAATCATTACATTGTTCGCTACAGTCAAACACTTGGTATCCCTGATCCGGGTTTCGAATATTTAGATAGCAATAATCAATTGCAATCAATAACGATGAAAAGCCAGCTTACTGTTAACTCCTCAGAGGCATATTTAAGCGCCGCACTAAATGGCTTTGGGCTTATTCAAACCCCTATTCATGGTATTAGTAAACATTTGGAATCTGCCGAACTTGTCCAAGTTTTGCCTCAATACGCTATGCCCGACCTACCAATCAATATTTTATACCCGAATAGGCGTCACTTACCTAAACGAGTAAGTGCATTTATGCTTTGGCTTGAAGAACAATTGAGTGTATTTACAAAGTAATAACCTAGTTGCTCGCTTGAGTTACTAATACAAGTTACAGATTTTTAATCTGCTCAAGCAACACATTAGTTGTCCAATCAATACGCTATATTATGCCACTGCGCTTTTGTTGTAGGTTCTGCGTGCTCTTGTGCAGTATTTACAACTGCTGATAGTAGTAAAATTGGAGCAATACATAATTGGTTATTTTTGTTTTTATAGTCATGAAAATCCATTTAAGCTAAAAATAAATTACTGGTACGTTATTGTTCATTAACAATACTAATAAAGCAATTTAAGGTACATAAGTAAATACATACCTAGCACCTAAGTTAAAAACTTAAGAATCGTCCAACCTTATTTAGTAGGTGAGCAATGTGTCTGATACAGTAAAAAAGCCATGCCAATTAAGTTACGCGATTTATGGTAATCATCGGCCGCTAAAAATTGTCCAATTAATCCTGGGGATTTCGTAACTTCATAATCAGTTGATCATAGTTTTCACTTTTCGGCACAATACTTAACTCACCGTCGGCCTCGAAAACCACCGCCATGACTGTGCTTAAATCACCAAAACCGGCTTTTCGAACACTCCCTTCCACTTCGGTGCTGGTGAGTCGAGTGTCTTTCATAGCAGCCTCTATATATTCACCGTCGAAAAAAACTAATTGCGGAGAGGTTTTAACTACTTTGTCGAACGTCGAAAAATGGGCGCTGATCCAAGTGAGTAGATATTGTAAAAAGAGGAGCAGGCTTACCGCGACTAAAACCTCAACTATAACTACGTCTTTCAATAAGATAGCAGAACCTAAGATGGAGCCTACCGCTACAGTGATTATCCAGTCAAAGTTGTTCATTTTAGCAAATGAGCGTTTACCCAATAAATGCGTCGCTAGGATTAAAAAGGGATAAATAATCAAGGTTGTGGTGACAATGCGTGTTATTTCACTCCACGATTCAAAAAACATATTTCCCTCTACTTAAGGCGCTGAATAAACTAAGAATCATAAAAACTAAACAGCCACCTGAATCACACAAACTAGACAGCCACCTTAATAAAACAAACAATACTGTGCAACTAAATCTGCCATACAGATTCAGGATTTATCTTTTATTAATGGGTCTCTTTACGAATAATTTTTAATTTATGCCAGGACACCAAATTATGATGACACCCACTTTATTTAACCTATTGAATCTAGGCATCAAAAAGTGCAAAGTTTAAGATGGGTGTCTGGTTAATTCTTCTTCTGACCATGCAAAAACGCGTTACTATCCCGTGATAGTTAATTGAGATCCCATTAATCGGATTTAAGCCGCAAAAATTTTAACCTCATCGAATAGAACGAATTTATTTAAAAAAACAAAATAATTTTTCACAAAGAAAAGTAAATATAATGTTTACAAAATGCACACAGCTCGATAACATAAAAAGTACCCAATTCGGGGTTTACATTTTAAATGGAGATTAAAATGATAAAACACCTTCTAAAACTTGCCTTTACTGCACTGTTTTTTTCCCATACAACCAGTGTTGCCGAAGTTAACGACGCTGAAGAAATGATCCGCTTTACAGATAAAGCCAATAAAATAGAGCAGTGGCGACGTGGTACAACTAAGCGCTTTGACACCTTTGAGCAGTTTTTTTTAAATGCCGGAGGCCGTGCTTACACAGGAGCTGGATACTTATTTGATATCAAAAACAACCACTGGCTCAGCTATGAAGAAGCCATTAAAGTTGCCCCTGATTTAAAAGACCTAATAGTTAACCAAGAGTATACTATTAATATCACCACCGAAGAATTACTCGCTTTTACAAATATACAAGTACCTACAAATACTCTCTATGTATATTTATATTTTGATAGACCTGTTGACGCAAAAAAAAAGACGTATATGTTTGCTGAACAATATTCTGTCGACCCTGCAGTTGAAAAACTATTAATAAAAAACTATGAGCGACGTAAACGCTTTGCACTGACCATGCAAAAACACGCAACAATACCGTGGTATTTAATTGAGATCCCATTAATCGGGTTTAAGCCGCAATAGAGTTTTGATATTTTAAGTGGAGGCTAAAATGATAAAACACCTTCTAAAACTTGCCTTTGCTGGGTTACTTTTTGCCCATACAAGCAGCTTTGCAGAAATACAGATCACTGAAGAAATGAAAAGCTTTACAGATAAAGCCAATAAAGTAGAACAGTGGCAACTCGGCACGACCAAGCGCTTTGATACCTTTGAGCAGTTTTTTTTAAATGCAGGCGGCGATGCATACTACCAAACAGGCTACATTTTTGATATCGAGAGTGAGCATTGGCTCAGCTATGAAGAGGCAATTAAAGTCGCCCCTGATTTAAATGGTGTACTCAGCCAACAACAACTCAATATAAATATAACCACTGAAGAATTACTTGCTTATACAAATATACAAGTACCTGCAAACGCCCACTATGTGTATTTATACTTTGATACACCAACTGACCCAAAAGACGGCACTTATCTGTATTCAGAAGGTGGAGCTTTTACCAAATTATTAATCGAAGCCAATAAAAGACGAAAAAGTGCTGCACTTACTCTGCAAAAGCATGCAACTATCCCGTGGTATTTAATTGAGATCCCATTAATAGGATTCAACCCACAATAGTGTGTAATTCGTAGCGCCATGCGTGCTTAGTAGCTAAAAGGACAATAAATGTTAACCATTCCAAAGCAAGATTCCAACTTAATAAAATCGCGAACTGTTTTGCTGCTTGCCTTGGGTGTATTGGTATTAGTGGCAATAGTTTGGCTTGTGCTAACGGTATTATTTAGTAATAAAGCGTACGACATCAAATATTCAGCGGTAGAAAAGGGTGCGGTACAACAACAAGTTGCCGTGTTTGGCCGGTTAAAACCCCGCGTTTCAAGTAGTTTAGTGGCGCAAATAGATGGCCATATAAGCCAATTAAATGTACTTCCGGGTAGCCACCTAGACAGCAATACCGTTGTACTTACGTTATCTAACCCGCAGTTATTACGCCAATACGATATAGCAAAATTAAACTGGCAAAAAGCACAAGCAATGCATGTATCAGCACTAGCTAAATTACAGCGCGAAGCAACACAACTGGCTAACGACGTTGCTATGGCGCAAAGCGAACTAAAATTTGCAGAGCAAGAAATTGCCACTTTAGATGTATTACATAAACAGCAGCTACTAAGTGAGCTTGATTTTTTAAAAGCTAAAACGCGGCTTGAACAAATTCGCTTAAAATTAGATTTAACAAAACGCAGTGAAAAAGCTTTTTTAACGGCGCGTGAGTATGAGGAAAAAGCATTAGACCTAACCCTTGAATCTGAAAAACAACAGCTCGCCCTCACATACAGTGATGTACAAAATCTTGAAATAAAAACCTCACAAGGTGGTATTTTAACAGAGTTGCTTGATGAAATTGATGTTGGGCAAGCCGTGAGTAAAGGAACGGTACTGGCTAAACTATCAGATAAAAATAGCCTTTATGCCGAATTACTCGCCCCCGCAAGCGCAGCTGATACTATAAAAATAGGCATGCCTGTGAAGGTTGAAATTAAAGGTACTTTATATAACGCAAAAGTTGTGCGGGTGTTTCCAAGTATTGAGGCGAATCAAATAAAACTAGAAGCTGCATTTATACAGCAAGTACCTACATCTGCAATCAGTAACTTATCTATTGCTGCCAACGTATTAGTAGCAGACAAAGAAAACGCATTACGTATCGCCAAACCCATTTATTTAAATCCTCGTCAACTAACACAAAATGTATATATATACGAAGAGGGAGAAATTTTTGCTAAAGAAGTAACAATAGGCTTACAGGGTGAGCAATATATTGAAATTTTAGCTGGGTTAAATGAAGGGGATTTAGTATTAAGCACACTTCCAAATGATTTAACTGAATTATAAAAGCGATGTAAAAATAAAAATAGGTATAACAATAAAAACAACAACCCCAGCTAAGGAGCGCACAGTGGAGCAGTTAATTACGTTAGAGCAAGTATCAAAGTCATTTTCAGCCAATGCCAAGCCTGTATTGGAAGACATTAATTTAACAATCAATGATGGTGAATCAATCGCTATTTTGGGCCCTTCTGGTAGTGGTAAGTCAACTCTATTATCTATTATTGGTTTACTCGATGAACCGACGGCTGGTGACTATTTACTACGTAGTGAAAACATTACAGCGTTGACCCGTAAACAAAAGAGTTTGGTGCGCAATGCCCACATAGGCTGGATATTTCAAAACTTTAATTTAATAGCCAGTATGACAGTGCTGGAGAATGTAGTGCAGCCTATGCGCTTTAATAAAGCCATAAAATCTAGTGAGTACATTGACCGTGCAAAGCAGGCGCTTAATGATGTGGGGTTACTAGACAAGCACGCCACCACGCCAGATAAGCTTTCGGGTGGCCAACAGCAACGTGTTGCTATTGCAAGGGCTCTAGTAAATAAACCTGCGCTGATATTAGCGGATGAACCGACGGGAAATCTTGATCAAGCTACGGGTGATGAAGTAATTGCGTTATTACAGACGCTATGTGATAAAGGCAGCACACTCATAGTCGTTACACACGATGAAAGCGTTGCACAACGCTGCAAGCGCCGAATCAGAATTTTAGATGGACGGATAGATTATGATGGTAAGTAATCTAGGCTTTGAGCTGTTGACACAATGGCGACGTTGGCGTGGGCAATATTTAAAACTGGCTATATTATTACTTGGATTTGCTTTAACCGCCGCCCTCTTAAGTATCGCGTTGCGCTTAGGCAGCATGCTTTTTTATGAAAACCCAAGCTGGACCAATACAAATAAGCCTTTGTATACCCTAGGCAGGTTGAGCGAAGATAACCGTTTAAGTGCAGTTAGTAAACAAGCGCTTGATCAGCTAAAAACACTACCAATGGTTGAAGATGTATCATGGCTCGTGTTTAAAGAATTCAACTTTTCGATTGATAACGCAAAGTTAAGCAATGTCAGAAGTGCTATTTTTTCACCCAATATGGCCGACAATTTAGCGATTGACGTGCTAAAAAATAACAACGTGTCTGGTGCGTGGATCACTGAAAAGTTTTGGCGAGAAACACTCAAAAGTGATGCCAATATTAAAGGAAAAATACTTTCTTATAAACGCCTTGAGCGAGGTATACAAATTCTTGGTGTTTTAAATAAAAAATATAATCAAGTGGGAGTTAATCATGTCGATGTATGGCTACCAGAAGATATTTTGCGCTATTCCACTCCTTTTACCAATGACTCAATGGTAGACCGATTTTTACAAGCTGCACCTTTATATTATGGCGTGTTCTCTGCAAAAATGTCTTTTGATCCTGAACAAACAAAAAAACAATTGGAGAGTATAGATTTAAGTGTTAAAGGTATGTCTTTTGGTAAATCACCATTGCCGCTAGTTATTTTTTCGGGCATAAATTTTGACCCTAAGTCGTATCAGCATATGGTACTACTATGGCAATTATTATTAGGTTTAATTGTTACGCTATTTTTTATTTTAACATTTAGTTTATTTTCAATTTCCAGCAGTAAAGCAATTGTGTTTGCCGATGAGTATAAAACCTTACAGTTGTTAGGCGCACAATCGTACGACTTTATTCGACCTGCGCTCCTTTTTTCATGTCTGAAAATCGTGGTAATAAGTTTGCTTAGCGTACTAAGTCTATACTTGCTTAGTCAGTTAATAACTAGCAGTACCAGCTACCAATTATTATTTACTGATAAAGGCCTGTCTGTAGATAGTGTAAGTTTTATCAGTGCAATCGCAATGATAACTGTGAGCGTAATTTTATGTTCACTCATACCCCTTGTAAATTTGCTCAAAGGATCATTGTTTACTCGAATGGCAAATACGCGAGTGTCATTATTTCAAAAAGCTTTGGCTGGAGGAATTTTAGTCATTCAATTAAGCGTTGCACTAACAGCCACCTATGCGCTGAGTAATGTTGCTCTCTCTCAGTGGCAAAAATATAAACACAGTAATATTAACTTATCTGTTGCTCAGGTAAGTGTAGACTCTGGACACTTTGCGATTTCTTGGCGCCAAGCCTTAAATAAGATACAACAAGTAGACCCGCAAGCCGTCATTTTGTCGTCCCCTTTTGAAAAATTACAACAGTATACGCTTGCTGGGCAAGGTGCAAAGGAAGCTATGGATATCAAAACAAGCTATGTGAGTAGCCACTTTTTTGATTTACTTGATGTGGATGTTCAAGGAAAACAATTAGCTAATTGGCAAAATGGTGTGATCATCAACCACGCTCTTGCTAAGCATTTAAGTAGTACGCAAAAGCTGAGTTCACTCATTGGCACGACGATTAGTTACGGTTTAGAAAACCAGCAACTCACAATTATTGGGATCACTGAGAATATCCCTCATTGGGGGCGCAGGCAAAGCATTATGCCCACTTTATACTTACCCTTGAATACATATGATGAGGAAGTGTTAAAAAATTTTTCAATTCTATCAAACAACATTGACGCACTTAGTAACAACAGTGACTTTAATCGTTGGTTAAGCGAACAAGCCTCAAATATTAATATCCATAAAGCAGCGGCATTAGCAGATATTTTGGCAAAATTTGATCAACAATCAACTGATTTACTTTGGTTTGGATTTGTAATTACACTGATCATTCTTGCAGGGATCTTTAGTGGCTTATGGTATCAAGTACTTGCACAACTTAGGCTAGATAAACAGTCTATTTGCGTATTGTTGGCTATAGGGGCTACAGACGGTTTTATCGTTTTTAATCGCTGTAGACAAATACTCTTTGCTTTTATATTGGCGCTCATTGCGTGTTTTATTTTTTATAAATTGATTGGGTCGACTTTACTTGGCTTTGACTTACTTGCATTATTCATCGCACTTTTAACCACGCTAATATTGTGTGTAACTGCAACATTGTCGCCTTTAGTTAAATTACTTAAAACCCCTATTCAGCAAGCTTTAAGAGACTTGTAAGTGATATTAGGCTGTGTGTAGATATACATAGCCTAATTTAGCAATCACTTATTATTTAGTCCCTTTTGCTAATTGAGTTTTTCAAGTTAGTTGTCGCATCAATTCAAAGTGTTATTACAAGGTATTGAGCAGTAAGGTATTGCTGTAAAGTTGGCTTACAAAGCGCAACAGGATAAGAAGATATTTGATAGTTTACCAGGTGCAGGCCCACAATTAGCTCCACGTTTATTAGTTGCTTTTGGTAGTAATAGAGCTCGCTATAAGGATGCGTCAGAACTACAAAAATACGCTGGTATTGCGCCGGTCATTGAGCGCAGTGGTAAGAAGATGTGGACACATTGGCGATATAGTTGCCCGACTTTTTTAAGGCAAACATTTGTAGAATGGGCAGGCTTTTCTATTCGTTATTCATTTTGGGCAAAAGCGTATTACGAACAACAAAAAGCCAAAGGCAAGCCGCATAATAGCATTATTAGATCATTGGCATTCAAATGGATAAGGATTGTATTTAGGTGCTGGAAGACAAATACACCGTATGATGAATCGACATATTTAGCTGCATTAAAACGAAGAGATTCACCACTTTTAAAGTTTGCAATAAATTATTAATTTTACTAGCTGTCCACCTCAGGGCGTGTTGTTAGTTCAAGGCACTATTTAAATTCAAATGCGAGTCATTTTGGCATTGTTTGATGTGGCCAAGTTCCTATTTAGGTTCAATTGCTACTTTTGTTTTTTTAGTTTTGCGAGCTCTCTTGATTTAATTTTTAGCACTTTAATTTTAGCGCCATACCAATTAGCCATAGGTGCTGCTGCAATACCGTGTATTAACGTACTCATCCATACAGCGTTAATCGCAACAATTAAAATTGAGTGGCCGTATTCGCCTAAAATATCTTTAGAAATAATAAGTGCAAAAAGCGCTGTTGCAAGACCTCTAGGACCAAAGAAGCCCATAAACACTTTTGTTAATGTTTTTGCTTTTGTACCAATTAGCGATAGGTAAATAGCAAGAGGGCGTACAATAAATATACTCACTAAAATATAACCAACTATGGGGAAGGTTAAGTGCTCTATAGCTGAAGGCAGTAAACCAAGCCCAATAATAACAAACGAAGACCATATTAACATTTGCCCTTCGCTTTCAGTAAATTGGTATATAAAGCGGCAATGCCCTTTTACACTATTACCAAAAGCTAAACCTGCAACAAATGCTGATATAAATCCATTTCCGCCCATTAAAGTGGCCATTAAATATGATGTGCCGGTAAGTGCTAAAACGCCAATCCCTTCATATATAGTCGATGATATTTTTTTTGACTCCGTGTATAAAAATAAGCGTCCGCTCAAGTACCCCATTAATGCGCCAACCAAAATACCTATAAATATTTGGCTAAATCCAAACACTAACCATGACATTTCATTTTCTTGAGAACCGGTTTCCATAGCAACTATACTGGCAAAAAATAAAATAACAGGTAATGCTAGTCCATCATTTAAACCGCTCTCAACTGATAAACTTTGTCGCTCGTTTTGTAGTGGTCAATAAAATTTGGCCACAGTTTTAGAATCTTGATATCTAACCTCAGATTCATTTGGCGCTAAACCGGCATTATAATGATGCGGCCTAACGTTGTTGTAATATCCGTTGATATAATC
>NZ_JACJFB010000026.1:0-34037 GCF_014164325.1 Pseudoalteromonas sp. SG43-4
TTCGTTTATTCGTTTATTCGTGATACTTGCGGATCATCGCCATTTTGCGGATGAATACCTTTTACATAGTTTTTATAACGAATAGCAAAGCCTGTATCGTTAAACACAAATGTATGAAGCAGTGTGCTTTTAAACAATGTGTGCGCACCTAAGTAAAAACTTATACCTTTGCGCATCTGCTTTTTACCATCTGGAGTACGTGAGTCATCCGGTTGATACGGAATATGTTGATTGCCAATATCATCGGTTAACAATGCAAGGTAAGCCTCAAGCTCTTTAGCACCTGCGTTAGGTGCTTGTGTGGCGGTCATGGCGTTGTAATAATTCAGTGCAAACAGCTTTAGGTCTAACGGCTCATCGGCACGGGCTGAAAAGCTAAGAAATATAATTTATAGAAAGCTTAGCTTGCACTTCATAACGACTCTTTTTAAAAAAGTATTTTTACTAAAACGACTAAATTTATTAATACATTAATTTTTTAGCGCAGCTTTTCTTGCAAGTTCTTTTATATCTTCATCGATATTGTCATCAAAAGACATTGAATAAATTCTCCAACCTTCTTTCACTTTAAAAAATTGAAATTCAAAACGAATAGGCTGCCTATCGTAGGTTACTAGGTAGGTTACATGAACAAAAAGCTCCCCAACTTTATAATCAGAAACCTTATTAATGAAATTAATTTCACCAACAAGATCATCAAGTGAGGATAGCTGTGTTTTTATCTGTTTTACCTGATCAGGTATCGACGACACATATTTATTACTTGCGTAAATGGAATCAACAGCATCGCTTGTTTTTTCATCAGCGTACAATTCAAAAAATTTATCAACTTCTTCTTGGTAATTGTTAGCACTAACACCCGATGAGAGTAAAAGTAAAGCAGCAAATATAATTTTCATTTTTAACATTCCTTATTGTTTTTAATATAAAAACACACTATTTAAAGTAAATAAAGTTATAAAATACGGCAAATTACATTTTGCTCTTTACTCTATTTGTTGCAACGCTGTTGGCTGGGTCGTCTGGCCAAAAATGTTTAGGGTAGCGGCCTTTCATTTCCTTTTGCACATCGCGGTAACTGCTAGCCCAAAAGTGGGCTAAATCTTGAGTAAGTTGCAATGAACGTTTACCTGGCGATAGCAGCTCCATAAGCAATGGCAATTTACCGTTGGCAAGCATAGGCGTACTGGTCAAGCCGTAAACTTCTTGCATACGCACGCTTAGCTTTGCGGGGCCATCAAGTTGGTATTCTATTTTTATATTTGAGCCACTGGGCACCGTTAAGCGCAAAGGTAACAAAGCTTTTAACGTGGTTTGTTGTTGCCAATCAAAGCAGTTTTGTAATGCTTCAAAGTAGTTAAACTTTTTAAGCTGCGTGAGCGTTTTAATATCTTCTAAAAACACGCCTAGCCACTGCGCTGCATTTTGAATAAGTTGTTGCTCGTTTATTTGCGGGAATTTATCGGGCATTAAATTACTTGCTAGGCTCATACGTATCAGCAATTGTTGCGCATCAGGTTGCTCGTTAAATAATGCAAAACCGTGTTTAGCAAATAAGTTAAGCCACGCTTTAGCACGCTCGCTCTTATCTAGTTTTTGTTTACTAGGCTGGCTGCTGAGCGTTATAGCCCCGAGCTTTACTTCATCTTGGTGAATAAAGCGCGCTGATTTTTCATCAAACTCACAACGAGTAAGTTCACTAAATAAATGCGGTAAAAATTCTTGTAACTCAAATGGGTTAAGCGCGGTGGCTGCAAATATACGCCCACCTTTGTGCCCGCCCATGGTTGCTATAGCTAAGTAATCGTCGTTGTGCCAGTAATCGGCATTTAACTCAGCACCAGCACCATTGGCAAGTAAATAACCATTACCACGTTTTTTAGCGATGCGATCGGGGTATGCCAATGCCACCAGCAAACTTATATAATGCGTATTTAATTCGCTGTTTTCGTCTTTTACTTTTAAGCGGCTTTGCCAATATTTTAACTGTTGTTTAAATACCGGATGCGGACGTTGCTGCTGGCTATGCAGCGCTAAGCTCAACTCGTTTGCACTATTTACTCGGCTCTCAAGTAATGCCACTAAATAAATAGCGAGCCTAAAAATACCAGGGAGTTGGTCATCAAGTATTTGTGCTTTTAATAGCATATGCGCCAAACGAATATCAGCACCAAAACCTAACATTTTACTGCCAAGCGGTGTGAGCTTACCTTTGCTATCAATAGCTTCAAGCATATTAAGCAGGTTACTTGCTTGTTCGCATTGCTGCTCAGTGGGCTTATCAAGTAGGGTTAGCTCATCAATACTGGCTCCCCACTGCTTTGCCTCAAGCATAAGTTGGCTTATGTCTGATGTGAGTATTTCGGGATTGTCGTGGCTATTACGTCGCTCAAAGGTTTGCTTTGAGCCAATTCGATAAACAATGCCCGGCTCTATTCGTCCTGCACGCCCAGCGCGCTGCACAGCAGACGAGCGCGATATACTTTGTGTTGTGAGCTCAGTAACCCCTGTTTTTAAATTAAAGGTCGCTGCACGGCGCTTGCCGCTGTCAATTACAATGCGTATGCCTTCAATAGTTAAACTGGTTTCGGCTACATTGGTGGTAAGCACTACTTTGCGCATGCCGTTTGGTGCAGGAGCAATAGCAGTTTGCTGATTGGCCTTATCCTGCTCGCCAAATAGCGTTGCAACTTGGCAGTTACTGGGTAAATCGCTCAGTGCTTGTTGCACGCGTAGTATTTCAAATTGCCCAGGTAAAAATACCAATGCGCTACCTGTTTGCTCATTAAGTGCTTGTTTTACTATGTTAGGAATTGCATCAAGCCAGCGACTTTCATCTTTTATGGGTATGTATACTTCATCTATTGGATAGCTGCGACCGCTTGATTGAATTACAGGGCAATCAAAAAAAGCTGTATAGCGCTCAGTATCAAGAGTTGCCGACATAAGCATGATGGTTAAATCTTCACGTAGTGCACTTTGGGTCTCGAGCGCAAAGGCAAGTGAGGTATCGGCTGCAATTGAACGCTCATGAAACTCATCAAATATCAGTAAATCAATATCGCTTAATTCGGGATCGTTTTGCAGCATGCGCGTTAGCATGCCTTCGGTGACTATTTCGAGGCGCGTATTAGCGCTTACTTTACTCTCACCTCTAATCCGCAAACCCACACTTTGCCCAACACTCTCGTTTTGGCACTTTGCTAAGTAACTTGCAATATTACGTGCAGCTAAACGGCGAGGCTCTAGCATTACAATACGTTTAAAATGCCCGTCACGCATTAGTTGTAGCGGCAACCACGTAGATTTACCCGCACCAGGCGGTGCTTGTAATAACGTAATAGGATTACTTTGTAATGTAGTAACGAGTTGTTGATATATGTCTTGAACCGGCAGCACAGCTATTTACCCAAAATTGCTTTGTGTGCATTGTAACAAAAACCAAAAATAAACGCGCCGCTAAAGCTATGTGGTTATAAAGGATTTAATTAAGGGTTACATAATCAGAAATAATTACAGACCGCTCTGTACATTTTTTAAGGATGTGCTCAAAAAATTAATTATTACTGCCTCAACAAAAACATAAAACACTGATTATTAATATAAAATAAATATTTAACTTATTGGTATACGCCTTGCTCCTTTTATGCTGAACGTTAATTAAATCTAAGTAAGGAGAAACTTATGAACAGCGATCGTATGAAAGGTAATTGGAACGAACTTAAAGGTAAGGCTCAGCAAAAATGGGGCGATCTTACTGACGACGATTTAGATAAAATTGAAGGTAGCCGTACAGAGCTAGTGGGTAAAATCCAGCAGCAGTATGGTAAATCTAAAGAAGAAGCAGAGCGTGAAGTTGATGAATTTGAAAAAACTCACTAATCGCTAACTTCTAAAAAAACCGCCATTTTGGCGGTTTTTTTGTTTAAGCTGTAGGTTATTTAGTTACGCTTTTAGCTGGTCACCTATTGGTAACTGCCTAATACGCTTTCCGCACGCGGCAAAAATAGCATTACATAATGCTGGCGCATAAACTGGTGTAGATGGCTCGCCTACCCCTGCTGGAGGTGCGTCACTTTGTACAATTTCAACGTCAACTTCAAGTGGTGAGTCGCTCATACGCGGTACGCGATAATCATGAAAGTTACTTTGCTGCACGCGGCCTTTATCAAAGGTAATACCATCGCTGATTGCAGTTGTAATCCCGTAAATAGAACCACCTTGAGTTTGGTTTTTAACGGTGTCAGTGTTTACAACCGTACCCGCATCAATGGCAACCCACGATTTAATTACTTTTAAATCGCCAGCATCCGACACTTCTACTTCAACTACCGTAGCTACGTAAGTTAAAAAGCTTCTGTGTGCTGCTATGCCTAAACCTCGCCCTTTAGGAAGTTCTCGACCCCATTTACTCATGTCAGCTACTTTTTCAATAACATGGCGCAGTCTGCCAATATCTAACGGATAAACCGCTTTATCGCCACCGTAATTATCGTATGTAGCATTTTGCTCTGTTACATCAACAATACGACTCGGACCTATGGTGTCTAGTAAATAGTCTTTTTGGTCGCGACCGGCTTTGTGCGCTGCTTCGCCAATAAATGACTGAATAGCAAAGGCATGAAAAATATTTGATACAGAGCGCATCCAACCAATTCGTGCTTTGGCTTGCGCATCACCGTTTTCTAACTTCATGTTAGGTGTGTTAATTGGGTTATCGGTAAACCCTAAGCGCAGTTCAAAGCTTCCTGGCGTAGTCGCCCCTTCTGAAAAGGTAGACGTAATTGGTGAAAACGCGGTGCGGTGTAAATAAGATTCTATTGCGCCATTTTTATCTAGCGATGCTTCAATGTGCTGAGCCGAAACCGCATGGTAAAAACCATGTTGTATGTCATCTTCACGCGTCCATTGCACACGAATAGGTTTGCCTACTTTCATTGAAAGGTAAGCTGCTTCTGCTGAAAAGTCAGGTTTTGACTTACGCCCAAAGCCGCCTCCTAACATGGTAACGTGAACATTAATTTTGCTCTCATCCATGCCAAGCATTGCCGCCACTGTTTTCATATCGGCTTGTGGATTTTGCGTAGCAGCCCATATATCAACACTATCTTTGTTGTACATAGCTGTTGCACACGGCGGCTCCATTGGTGCTTGAGCAAGATGCGGCGCGTAATAATCAGCTACGAGTTTATTGCTCGATTTAGCCAACACGCCCATGGCATCGCCTTTATCACGTATGTTTGCCTGTGGAGTTTGTACTGTTTTTAGTAATGACTTTTTAAATTCTTCTGAATTGTAATCGCCATTTTTGCCATCATCCCACACGACTTTTAATGCTTTACGCCCTTGCCATGCAGCCCATGTGTTTTTAGCTATAATCGCAATACCGCCTTTTGGCTGAAACTGCGGTGCGCCTTTTGGTGCAGGAATTTCAATAACATCTACAACGCCGTTTATCGCTTTTGTAGCACTGGCATCAAATGTCTTAACAACACCGCCTACTACCGGCGGGCGTTCAATTATAGCCACTAGCGCTTGTGGTTCGCGTACATCGGCTGCAAATATTGCTTTACCTGTTACTAAATCGGCTAAATCTATGTGCGCCATGCCAGTATTAATGTAGCGCCATTCTTTGCGTGTTTTAAGTGTTAGTTTGTCAGCTTCTGGTGGCGTTATTGTAAGCGCTAAGTCGATTAAATCTTTATAAGTAAGCGATTTACCTGAGCTGTGTGTAACAACGTGTTGATTGGCTGTACAGGTCTGCGGGTCAACTTTCCAATACTTAGCGGCAGCGTGCTGCATCATGTAACGCACACTTGCGCCCATTTCACGCAGGCGCTTCATGTTGTAGCGAATACTGCGCGAGCCATCGGTATTTTGATCGCCGTATTTAGGGTCGCCCTTACCCTGAATAACAATAACCTTATCCCACGCGGCTTCCATTTCATCGGCAACTATTTGTGCAATCGCGGTGCGAATTTGCTGACCCATTTCAGAGCGATGGCAGGTTATTTCAACCATGCCGTCTGGGCGCAGTGCAATAAATAAGTTTGCGCGTTTTGCTTGCTCAGATGGCTGCTCTAATACACCCGCAAATGCTCTTGGCGCACTGCCTACAAAATAAGTACCAAGTACCAATGCACCTATTGCGCTAGTTTTTAAAAACTTACGGCGGTTTAAATCAAAGTATTTGTTATCTTGGTTCATACTTCTTCCCCTTGTTCATTTGGGTCAAAATATTGAACACTCGCCATTGTTTTAGCAGCTGATTTAATTGCTTTATGAATACGCGGGTATGTACCACAACGGCAAATATTTCCCGACATATTACTTACTATTTCATCGTCAGTTGGGGTTGGGTTTGCTGCTAATAAACTCGCAGCTTGCATCATTTGGCCGCACTGGCAAAAACCACACTGCGGTACTTTATGCTCAACCCATGCTTGTTGCACTGGATGGTCGCCCTGCTCGCTTAGCCCTTCAATTGTCGTAATTGAACGCCCTGCTGCTGCCGCTACAGGTAATACACACGAGCGCTGAGCTACCCCATCAATATGCACGGTACACGCACCGCACTGAGCCATACCACAGCCAAATTTAGGCCCTGTTAAATTCAATTCATCTCGGAGATACCATAATACTGGCGTTGACGGATCGCCAGAAAACTCATGTTTATTACCATTAATGGTAAGCGTGATCATACTAAACTCCTTGGCAAAGCGCTTTACAGGACGACTCCCTACAGCGCGTGGACGGTTTTAATTTACTTACTACTTTTTAGCCTACCACTTAGAACTATTTTATTAAAATACTAATTACTAGAACGTTTGGTACTAAAAAACATTACTCATTATTAAGTAAGTTGCTAATACTAAATTAAATAGCGCTTATAACATCTTCAGATAAAACCCGTTGTTCGTCTTTGTAAACTTCAAGCCAGCCTGGCGGTGATGTATCACAACCAATAATGGTTACTTGTAACACATAACTGTAACGTCCATTTTTAAACGTATAGTGATGATTCCCGCCACTACCCTCAAAGGTAATATCACCGTTTAATAAAATCATGTCGGGCTTTTCGCTAATTTTTTTATCAATACTCCATACAGCATAACGGTAATTCCCATCGTCTAGATCATCAACGCGAATATGGTAGTTAGCCGTTTTCCAATTGAGTATTGGTTTTTTAAAAGTATTAACACTTGAATGCAGAGATTGCTTATCGTGTTCAATTAATCGTTCAGCAAATGCTTGCTCTTTAACATTTTGAGTATTTACAGTTATAATTTTGCCGTCTGTATCTACCCACAAAACACCGTTATATAGCATAATACCGCGCCAACCTACTTTCTCCCAATCAGTATTAATGTTTGAACTGGCAATAACGGCAACAAGTTCATCGTCAAACACTTCATCAAAGCGTTTAATAAACTCAGCTTCATTTTTAATGTCAGGCAATGGATATTGCCTTTTTAGAGGGTAGCGAATATGCGCAGCAATCGCAGTTTTATCCTGCGTTTTAAAAGCAGCAATAACAGGTAAAACACTCTCGTGATATTTCTGCTCAAGCGCAAATGTGTTCGATGTGAAAAGTAGGAATAGGCAAAGCAATATGTAATTTAGATACTTCATGAATAGTCCTTTATATAAAGTAATAGAATAGATTTATAAAGAGATTAAATGTATTAGGATTTTAGGCAAAGTATATCTAGTAACCTAAAAGAATAAATAATTATTAATTTAAATCAATGGAATACGCATGTAATCCCACTTAAAGCTTAGCCTTTACTATTTTTTAAAAAGGCAGCAAATTCGTGAGGCGAACTATCATAAAATAGACGTATTATATTTTCTGTTTCATCTTCATTTTTATCTATAAAGATTTTAAAGGTGCTACGCTTAAAGAAGGGCCCTAGAAAGCGCCTTCGGATGGAAACACTGGTAGAAATACACCATAATTTTTTTTCTAAGCAACTTATTTGCAATGAAGCCTCATTACCCCCTAAAGCTTGAAAAAATAAAATTTTCATGGCAGATTCTGAATTTTTATTCTCCCAAATAAAATCTTTGAAAAAGGTTATAGCTTCACTAATGTTTGGTTGTAATGGAACATCCTGCTCCGCTTCCTCATCATAATACCCACAAAAAATATTTTCCATTAGATATTTTTTCCTTTTAAGTTATAAATTTTCCGCTTAAAGAAGCTAAAAATCACATTAAATAAACCTTATAAACTATACAGTTTATTAATAAATATATAGATTATTAATCCGCATATAAACGAAGCCAGTACATTTGAATAAATTCGAACGTTATAGCTTTTCATAAAGCGCTCTTTCATTAAAGTTATTGGGATCAAAACTAAGCACAAATAAGCAAACCAAGAAGATACAAATATATCTGCTAATTTAGATTGCATTAAGGGAGCGCTATTGCCATATTTTGCGTTACTTATCGCCTCAAAACTCTCACGATCGAATGCTATTGCAGCTATACCAAATAAAAAAATTATATGAGTAAATAATAAAGCTAAATTTAGCGCTCTTTTTAACAAGCTGATTTCATGAGTTTTAATAATACGCGATCCATGCATTTTAGCTTCCTGTTCCTAAAAATTGATTTGAAAGGCTAATTTGACTTGTTTTGCATCAAAGTGCAAAAATAGTTTCATTAGTATAAAAATAATAAAAGCGATAATGCAAAGTCAGATAACATTATTTCAAATAAAAAAATGCACTCTTTATTTTATTTTTGCTTTAACCATAGCCTCACCTTTTACGGCATAGGTTGAAGTATCGTCAGTAATTGAAGCATTAAACAACAACGCCCTCATTTTTAAAGAACACAGCTTTAGCCCTAATTTAATTTTGCACGTTCCTATTTTTGAAACATCAACAGGCTTACTCTGGCTAAAAATTAAGAACACTGAAATTAGCCCAAGCCTATTGAATAAGTGGTTCAAACTGTGTGGAATAACTTTATTAGTTATGGTTGTTACCATACCCGTTTACACTAAAATTATTGAAAATAATATTGAGAGTGAAGGTTATAGTATTTGTAATTGGTATGGCCGAGGCTCAATTGGTTCGCCTGATATTTAGGTAAGCTCCCAAAGCTATTGCATTAAAGAAGGCTTTAAAGTCAGAGTGGAGCTAGTAGATTGGTTAAAACAAAAAAACGAGCCGCATAGGCTCGTTCTTGTTTTACTGATAGCTGACAGCTAAAAACTGACCGCTTCGCTATTTAACCTTTTCGCTTTTATTCCGGCTCATACCCCAAGTTAGGCGATAGCCAACGTTCAGCTTCTTCAAGCGTCATATTGGTTCGCTTAGCGTAGTCTTCTACCTGATCCTTTTGCACAGCGGCTACTGCGTAGTATTTAGCCTCAGGGTGTGAGAAGTACCAACCCGAAACAGCAGCACCTGGCCACATGGCATACGAGCTAGTTAGCTGCATACCAATGCGCTTTTCTGTATCGAGCAACTGCCAAATTTTCTTTTTCTCGGTGTGCTCTGGGCACGCTGGGTAACCTGGCGCAGGGCGAATACCTTGGTAGTTTTCGCGTATTAGCTCATCGTTTGCTAGGTTTTCGTCTGGTGCAAAACCCCAATACTCTTTACGTACTTTTTCATGTAAGTATTCTGCAAACGCTTCGGCGAGCCTATCGGCAACGGCTTTAACCATTATTTTGTTGTAGTCGTCTTGCTGTGCGTCAAACGCATTTGCTAAGTCGTCTTCTTCTAGGCCGCCCGTTACTGCAAACGCGCCAAAGTAATCAGGCGTGCCTTTGGGTGCTATGTAGTCGGCTAGGCAATAATTAGCAAAGTCGGTTTTTTCGGTTTGCTGGCGTAAATGGCACGAAGTAGTTAATACTTCTTTGCGTGTTTCGTCGGTGTATATTTCTATGTCGTCCCCAACGCGGTTAGCCGGGAATAAACCAATTACACCAAGTGGTTGCAAACTGCCTGCTTTTTCAAGGTCGTCTAACATATCGTTAGCGTCTTTAAATAAGCTTTGCGCTTGCTCGCCTACGACTTCATCGTCCATTATGCGCGGGTATTTACCGGCAATTGACCACGTCATAAAGTATGGCGTCCAATCTATGTATTTACGCAAAGTCGCGATTGATACATTTTTAAACTCGGTCACGCCCAGCTTTTTAGGCACTGGTGGTGTGTAGTTATCCCAATCAAGCTTTGCTGCGTTATCGCGTGCGCGCTGGATAGTAACAGGCTTAGAGCGTGGTTTTTTACGCGCTTGTTGCTCGCGTACTTTTACATATTCAGCTTTAGTTTTAGCTAAAAAGTCAGGTTTAATGTCTTTTGATAATAAGTTTGAAACCACACCAACTGCACGGCTTGCGTTATTTACATACACAACGCCTTTGTCATATTGCGGCTCAATTTTTACTGCGGTGTGCGCTTTAGAGGTAGTTGCACCACCAATGAGTAGCGGCAGTTCAAAACCACGGCGTTTCATTTCTTTTGCTACGTGTACCATTTCGTCAAGCGATGGGGTAATTAAGCCCGATAAACCAATAATATCGGCTTTTTCGTCGATGGCGGTTTGCAGTATTTTATCGGCAGGTACCATTACGCCTAAATCAATAACTTCATAGTTATTACATTGCAGTACCACGCCTACAATGTTTTTACCTATGTCGTGTACGTCGCCTTTTACGGTCGCCATCACTATTTTACCATTGGTTGAACCTTCTTCTTTTTCGGCTTCAATAAATGGGTCTAGGTAGGCTACGGCTCGTTTCATTACGCGCGCCGATTTAACCACTTGTGGTAAAAACATTTTACCTGCGCCAAATAAATCACCTACCACGTTCATGCCATCCATTAACGGCCCTTCAATTACGTGAATAGGTTTATCGGCAGCAGCGCGGCACTCTTCGGTATCTTCATCTATAAAGGTAGTAATGCCTTTTACAAGCGCGTGCTCAAGGCGTTTTTCTACAGGCCATGTGCGCCATTCTAAATCTTCTACTCGCTCGGCTTGTGCCATACCAGAGTATTTTGGTGCAAGCTCTACTAAACGCTCGCCTGCACCTGGGTCTGTGTTAAGTATTACGTCTTCAACGGCTTTACGAAGCTCTTCTGGGATGTCGTCGTAAACGGCGAGTTGCCCTGCATTTACAATGCCCATATCCATACCCGCTTTTATGGCGTGGTATAAAAATACCGAGTGAATAGCTTCACGTACTGGGTTATTACCCCTAAATGAAAACGATACATTTGACACCCCGCCCGACACTTTGCAGTGCGGTAAGTTTTGTTTAATGCGGCGTGTGCCTTCAATAAATTCTACTGCGTAGTTGTCGTGCTCTTCTATACCGGTGGCTACGGCAAATATATTAGGGTCGAATATAATATCTTCTGGTGGAAAACCAATGTCTTCTACTAATATTTTGTAGCTGCGGGCACATATTTCATATTTGCGGTCTGCTGTATCAGCTTGCCCGTCAGTATCAAACGCCATTACAACGGCAGCTGCACCAAAACGTTTTATTATTTTAGCTTGGCGAATAAACGGCTCTTCGCCCTCTTTTAGCGATATAGAGTTAACAATGGCCTTACCTTGAATACACTTTAAGCCTGCTTCTATTACTTCCCATTTAGAGGAGTCGACCATAATGGGTACGCGTGAAATATCAGGCTCTGAGGCTATTAAGTTTAAAAACTTAACCATAGCGGCTTTTGAGTCCAACATGGCTTCGTCCATGTTTATATCAATAACCTGTGCGCCATTTTCTACTTGTTCGCGGGCCACTGTTAGCGCAGCTTCAAAGTCTTCTTCCATGATTAAACGTTTAAACATGGCAGAACCGGTTACATTGGTACGTTCGCCGACATTAGTAAATACTGCTATTTGTTGGGTCATGTTGGCTCCTTAATTTAAGTTACAGGCTTCAAGGCCTGATAAACGCATGCGTACTTCAAGCTCTGGCAGTTGGCGTGGTTTAACGCCTGCTAAACCTTTTGCAAAAGCACGAATATGCGCAGGCGTGGTGCCACAACATCCACCTACTATATTAATAAAGCCCGATTTACCCCAATCGATAATTTCGGCTGCCATTTCAGGCGCTTCTAAGTCGTATTCACCAAACTCATTAGGCAAGCCCGCATTAGGGTGTACCGATGTAAAGGTTTCGCACACGCGCGAAAGCTCTTCTACATATTGGCGCAGTAAATCAGGGCCAAGCGCGCAGTTTAAACCAATCGAAATAGGCTTAATATGGCGAATAGAGTTATAAAATGCTTCGGTTGTTTGCCCAGAAAGCGTACGGCCAGAAGCGTCGGTAATAGTGCCCGAGATCATAACTGGTAATGTGCGCCCTGCTTGCTCAAAGGCTTCTTCTACACCAAACGAGGCGGCTTTTGCATTAAGCGTGTCGAATATAGTTTCGATTAGTATTAAATCGGCGCCGCCTTCCATTAATGCAAGGGTAGACTCTACATACGCAGTAACTAGCTTATCAAAAGTAACGTTTCGGTAACCCGGATCGTTTACGTCTGGCGAAATTGAACACGTTTTAGATGTCGGCCCTAAAACACCGGCTACATAGCGCGGTTTTTCTGGCGTTTTAGCCGTAAATTCATCGCAAATTGCGCGTGCTAATTTAGCCGACTCTAGGTTTATTTCACGGCTTAGGTTTGCCATGTCGTAATCTTCCATCGAAATAGTGGTCGAGTTAAACGTGTTGGTTTCGATAATATCGGCGCCCGCTGATAAAAAACCACGATGAATATCAGTGATTAAGTCGGGCTTGGTTAGGCTTAATAAATCGTTATTACCTTTAATTAATACATGCCAGTCTTTAAAACGCTCTCCGCGATAGTCTTCTTCTTCTAGCTTATGATCTTGGATCATGGTGCCCATTGCGCCATCTAAAATTAAAATGCGTTCTTTTAATGCGGCACTTATTTCGGCTTGCTTATTATTTGTAGGCGCGTTATTCGGCATAGTTGTTAGTCCTCACGTCTTGGCTAACTAAATTAATATCATACGGTGTGGTTTGGTACACGTAGTAATTTAACCAGTTCGAAAAAAGTAAAAAAGCATGGCTTTGCCACGTTTTTGAAGGTTGTTTGGTTGCATCGTCATCCGGAAAGTAATTTTCGGGCTTTGGTGCATTAGGGCTTTTTTTACAATCGCGCTCGTATTCTGCTTTTAGCGAGTCGGCGTCGTACTCTGGGTGGCCGGTTATAAACACTTGGCTACCCGATTTATTTTTAAGTAAGTAAGCCCCTACTCGCTCAGAACCTGCCAGTACAACGAGTTCTTCACAGGCGTTTATTTTATTTATATCAATATGGCCGTAGCGTGAGTGAGGTACCAAAAAGGTATCGTCGAATCCGCGAGTCAGTGCACCGTGATCAAAATAACACTGGTGAGTAAATACGCCACACAGTTTATCGTCTTTTAAATCGCGTTTTAAATTGTAACGGTGATATAACGCTGCATGCGCTGCCCAACAAGAAAATAACGTAGAGGTAACGTGTTGCTCAGCCCAATCAATAATGACCTTTAGCTCATCCCAATACGCTACATCGTCGTATTCTAAATGGGCAAGTGGCGCACCGGTTACTATTAATGCATCGTAATTGTTGTCTTTAACCTCAGAAAAATAACGGTAGAAGGTATCAAGGTGCTCTTCTGAGTTGCTGCTACTGCGGTGAGTGTCGAGGCGCAGTAGTTCTACGTTTACTTGCAAAGGTGAGTTGGCAAGTAAGCGAATAAACTGAACTTCGGTTTCTACTTTATTAGGCATTAAGTTTAAAATAGCCAAACGCATTGGGCGTATTTCTTGCGTTTTTGCACGACTTTTTGGCATTACAAATACGTTTTCTTGACGTAAACGTGCAATTGCCGGCAACTCGTCTTTTACTGTAATTGGCATACTTTACTCCTGCTCATAAAAACCGAGGCTTAATTATGAACTGAAAGTAAAAAATATCAACCTCTAGATGTATAGATGTCCAAATGAAATTTATTCATGATTTTTTTAAGATTTACTAAAAGTTATAGATGAGAGGGAATGCATTTATATTGAAGTACTTTGTTTTAGTGAATTGAAATAGCGCTACTAAAATCAGTAGCGCTATTATAATTAAAAACGATAATTTACAGATAAATTAAGAGCGTAAATATCGCCTTCATTTGTATCAAAATATTGGTATTCAGCACTTACTTGCCAGCGTTGAGTTAGCCTAAAGTCAATGCCGGTTCCGTACGTTACGCCGCCTTCATCGTAGTTTTGCTCAGTTATTAGCGTAGAATTTGTATCTGTACCAGTTATTGATTCTGCAAGGTTTTTTAAGTCGCCTTCATTGTAACTTAATTTATTTCTACCATAGCCACCAAATAAAAACACATCAGCTCGAGATGAAATTGGATAATTAGCTTTTACAAATATACTTGTTTGCAAATCAAGGCTTGAATCGATTTCGCTCTTAATGAATTCTGAACTCAGCGAACCGTCCTGTGGGTTCTGAGTGTAAACAATTCCGTTTAGAGGCGTTGACTCATCATTTAACCCAAAACCTATACGCCCTTCTAATGCAAAGTAACGCGAAAACTGATATCCAAACCGGCCGTAAAGCGTTGTAAACTGTATGCTATCACTCTCGTATACATCAATTTGCGTAGACCCTATCCCTATTCCTTGGTAATAACCATTTACGTGGAGTATGTCTGCTTGGCTCGAAAATGAGTATAAACCTAAAAGTAATGCCCCTAACCTTGTAACTATTTTCATGTTCATTCCTTTAAACCTTTGTAATATTTAATAATGTGATGTTTAACAACAAACTAAGTGTGGCCTGCCTATATAACTTGCTTATACTTTACAGCTTGTAAATATACTGTACCACTTTTGTTAAAAATGAAATGTATTTGAACAATATAAAACAATAGATTACAGAATTTTACACAATAGAAATCCTGTAATAGTAGTGTTTTTAACGAGCAATCAAAACAAAGTACCGCTTAGGTAAGTGTATTGTTCTATACAGCATTCGTTGACTGTTTCACCCGTCAGCCACTACAATACAACATTGAAATTTTTATTATTATTTGAAGGCTTTCCTCCATGGTTTTACCTGATAAATTTATATTCTCGATGAGTCGAGTATCTAAGGTTGTGCCACCTAAGCGCACTATCTTAAAAGATATTTCGTTGCACTTTTTTCCTGGCGCTAAAATTGGTGTGCTTGGTTTAAACGGTTCTGGTAAATCTACGTTACTGCGTATTATGGCCGGTGTTGACCAAGATTTTGAAGGTGATGCACATCCTCAGCCTGGTACTAAAATTGGTTATTTACCGCAAGAACCTGTTTTAGACGAAAGTAAAACAGTACGTGAAACTGTTGAAGAAGCTGTTGGCGAAGTTAAACATGCACTTAAACGTCTTGACGAAGTGTATAACGAATACGCCATGGAAGACGCTGACTTTGACGCACTTGCAAAAGAGCAAGGCGAGCTTGAAGCTGTTATTCAGGCGCACGATGGTCATAACATCGACAACGTTTTAGAACGCGCAGCTGATGCACTTCGCCTGCCAGAGTGGGATGCTAAAATTGAGCACCTTTCAGGTGGTGAGCGTCGCCGTGTTGCTATATGTCGATTATTACTTGAAAAACCAGACATGCTTATCCTTGATGAACCTACTAACCACTTGGATGCTGAGTCGGTTGCATGGTTAGAGCGCTTCTTACACGATTACGAAGGCACTGTTGTGGCTGTAACGCATGACCGTTACTTCCTTGATAATGTAGCTGGCTGGATATTAGAGCTTGACCGTGGTGAAGGTATTCCATGGGAAGGTAACTACTCTTCTTGGCTTGAACAAAAAGATGCGCGCTTACAGCAAGAACAAAAATCTGAAAAAGCACGTCAAAAATCAATTGCGCAAGAACTTGAATGGGTTCGTTCAAACCCTAAAGGTCGTCAAGCTAAGTCAAAAGCACGTATGGCTCAGTTTACTGAAATGCAGCAGTCTGATTACCAAAAACGTAACGAAACTAACGAGATGTTTATCCCACCTGGTCCGCGTTTAGGTGACCAAGTACTTGAAGTAACTAATCTTCGTAAGAGTTTTGGCGATCGAGTTTTAATTGATGACTTAAGCTTTAGCATGCCAAAAGGTGCCATTGTGGGCATTATTGGCGCGAATGGCGCGGGTAAATCAACGCTGTTTAAAATGATAAGCGGTGAGCAAACGCAAGACAGCGGTAACATCAGCGTTGGCGAAACAGTACACCTAGCTACTGTTGATCAGTTCCGCGACGGTATGGACGAAAGCAAAACTGTTTTCCAAGAAATATCAGACGGACAAGACGTACTGAAAATTGGTAACTTTGAGTTCCCAAGCCGAGCATATGTAAGTCGCTTTAACTTTAAAGGTAACGATCAGCAAAAGTTTGTTAAAGACCTATCAGGTGGTGAGCGTAACCGTTTACACCTTGCTAAGTTATTAAAAGCTGGCGGCAATGTGTTACTACTCGATGAGCCAACCAATGACTTGGACGTTGAAACACTACGTGCACTGGAGAACGCTATTTTAGAGTTCCCAGGTTGTGTAATGTGTATCTCGCATGACCGTTGGTTCCTTGACCGTATCGCTACTCATATTTTAGATTACCGTGATGAAGGTCAAATTAACTTCTTTGATGGTAACTACACTGAATATGAAGAGTGGCTTAAAAAGACCCTAGGCGCTGAGGCAACTCAACCTAAACGTATTAAGTACAAAAAAATTGGCTAAAAATATTGGTTAATTTTATGTTTGTATAACTTAAGCCCTGCACTTTGCAGGGCTTTTTTATGTCACCAGCATTACAGGAGCACATCTTGCTAGCATGTAGAGAATTACCCGCTATGCTTAATTTATTATAAAAACAGTAAGGCTAAATTAGGTTATGCAAAATCGTCGACAGTTTTCTCGTGTGCTATTTTCAACTAACGCTCTGTTATGTTTTGATAGCCAACAGTATCCGTGTAAATTACTCGATCTATCGTTACATGGCGCGTTGGTTACTAATTGTGATGCATTTATTGGCAGCCACAATACGCAAGCAATACTGCGTTTTACATTACCTCAAAGCGATATAGAAATAAAAATGGAAGTAGTGATTTGCCATATTGAAGCCGATCATATTGGTTTAAAATGCCATCACATTGATATAGACAGTATTACTTATTTAAAGCGTTTAATAGAGCTAAACTTAGCCGATGATGAGCTACTGCATCGCGAATTAGCGTCACTTATTAATGACTCACAATAGACTCATTCTCTTAAGTTGATTACCATAGCGCAAACTTTATAAAGCTTGTAAATATGCGCTTAAATCCTCATTTGCCTTTGATATACCATCCTAACTACTCGTTTAGCTTTGATCCTAAGCATCGCTTTGTAATGAGTAAATTTGCACATTTATATCAACATGTTGCAGAGCTTGGTTTAATCGGCAGTAACCTAGTTGAGCCAATTTTAGGCACGCCAGAGCCGCTTGAGCTTGTGCATTGCGATAATTATATCCAAGATTTATGGCACAACCGCTTAGATGAAAAAGCCATGCGTCGCATTGGTCTACCTTGGTCAAAAGAGCTTATGGCACGTACATTTACAGCCCCTCAAGGAACGCTACAGACAGCCCGCTTAGCACTTAAACACGGTATAGCATGTCATCTTGCTGGTGGTACACATCACGCACATAATGACTTTGGTTCAGGTTTTTGTATGGTTAACGATTTGGCCTTTACCACGCAAACTTTAATTAAATCGGGTGAGGTAACTAACGTACTTATTTTTGATTTAGACGTGCACCAAGGTGATGGCACAGCTGCAATGTTACAGCATCAACCCTATGCGTATACTTGCTCTATCCATTGTGAAAAAAACTTCCCCTTTAGAAAGTCCGCTAGCGATTTAGACATTGGCTTGGCAAATAATATGAAGGACGACGAATACCTTGCCATAGTTAACGAAACACTAAGTTATTTACTTAAAGAGCTAAACCCAAGCTTAGTACTTTACGATGCTGGCGTTGATATTTGGCAAGGTGATGGCTTGGGTAAGTTAGATATTAGCTGGGATGGCATAGCTAAACGTGACCATTTAGTGCTAAAACGCTGCCTTGAACACAATACACCTGTAGCTACTGTGATAGGTGGAGGTTACGATAGAGATCACCTACGCCTCGCTAAACGCCACGCTATTGTTGTTGAACAAGCTGCTGGCTTTTAGTTTGAAATGAAAATGTTAAATTATCGTTCTTGTTTAATATGTAAAATAAAAAAGAGCATATTATGAAACAGCTATTTATTACCATCACGCTAATTTTATTAAGCTTTACAGCTTACGCACAAGATACAAGCTCAGAAGCAACATATCCTAAATTGCCAACATTAAATTTACAAATGGCTGATGGGTCGCCACTCAATACTCAAGATTTATTAGGTCAACCTTACGTTTTACACTTTTGGGCAACATGGTGTCCGTACTGTAAAAAGCTGCAGCCAGCACTTCAAAAAATTGATGATATGGGATTAAAAGTTATTGCCGTGAGCTTTGAAGAAGATGACGATGCTACTCCCGCTAAAGCACTTAGCGAAAGAGGTTATACTTTTAAAACAGCTGTAAAAGCCGATGCAATAGCACAGCAATTAGGTATACGAGGCACACCTACTACATTATTTGTAAATAAAGAAGGCAATGTAATTTGGCTGACTAATACGTCAAACCCAGAAGATCCAAATCTTCATTTAAATGCACGAACATTGTTGCACTCCATAGACATGGCAACTGAGTAACTTATTGCGCTTTTAACTGATTAGGTGTTAAGCCTGTCCAGCGTTTAAAGGCGCGCCGAAAGTTAGGTATATCGTAAAAAGCTAAATGTTCAGCGACTTGTTCGTTATGTTTGGCGCACAGAGTAAGTAGGTAAATAGCTTTGTGCTTATTTTGCTCATCTATTAACGCTGAAAAGCGTACCCCATTGAGTTTGAGTCTGCGCTTAAATGTAGCTGAGCTCATAGCAAAGTGCTTTGCGGTGCACTCTAAATTAGCACTTGGGTGAGAGTATAAGTATCTGCAGACGGCTTCAATAAAAGTCATGCTAACTACGCTTTTATTATGTAGCTGCGACTGCGCTTGCATAAATCGTAATTGACTCGCATGCGGGTTTTTAGCCCTTAACATGGTTTTATTTAATACCCAGCGAGTACATGGCTTATCAAAACTTACCTTTAGCCCTAAATTTTGCTCGTATTCTTGAATATGCCGAGGGCGTTTAAAAGCAAAGTCGAACTGACAATGCGGGTAACTTTCGCTCACTCGTTTAAGTAAACTATAAAATGCAGTGCTGTATATCTCTAGCACATAGTGGTAAAGGCTTTCATCAAACCCATGTGCTGGCTGAATATAAATATAAACATTATCGTTTTTAATATACGTTTGGCTAAACAGCAAAGGCGCTAATTGCATTCTTAAAAGTGATAATTGCTTTAATACTTGAGCTAAATTATCGCTATATTTTAATGCCTGAGCTTCGGCTCGAGTGTCGTTAATAAGTTGGCTACCGAGTAAAAAACCACTGTCAGTACTTTTCATCAACAACTTAAATTGAGCTAATAAACGCACCTGCTGAGACACACTAAATGTATGCTGAAAATTAAGTAAGTCTTGTTCAAAAATACCGGTACCGCGTAGCAGCTTATGTAAATTTATGTTTCGGCTTTGAGCAAGCTCTACAGCTGACGTAATAAGCCCTTGAGCGCTTAAATATTTGTCGTCTTGGCTAACAAACATGTGCACGGTGCGCTACTTTTAGTTGATGCTTTTTTTGTTGTAATTGACTATGCAGTTGGCTTGTTAGTTTACCTGTACTGCTATGCGTATTACCTTGTATTAAGGCGGTAGTGACATATTGAAACTTTGCTTTTTTAGATGCTTCAACTTTAAATGCACAATGCTTTAGAGCTCCTTTAATTTGTGCCATCAACTCTTTAGCTTGCTGCTCTGTGGTGGCTGGCATCAATACCATAAAGCAATCTCCTGCGTAGCGGCACACTACATCACTTAGTCGGCAATTCATTAACAATAGCTCGCTAATTTCACGCAGTAACCGGTCGCCCTCACTAAAGCCAAACTCACTATTAAAATGCGAAAAATCACGAATATCAATAGCCCCAAGCCAGAGTGGTTGTTTGCTCGTAAGTTGCTCTTTAATTGCAGAATCTAGGTACTGCGCCTTATAAAGACCTGTAACTGAACACACCTTATCGTGCTCACGTAAATGCGCTTCACGGCGGCGTAGCTGACGATTTAATACGTACTGCTCTTGATGCCAATAATACAAACCCACACTCGTTAACAACATGCCTAAAGGTGCTGGCAGAGATTCAATCCAACTGAGCCATTGATGGGCGGGATGCATTAGCCATTCATCAAGTAAATCGAGGGTTGCCGAGAACATAAATAACCCAACACCTATCACTAAGTAAGTGGTTACTTTACCCGGTGGTCTTGAAATTAATAACGCGGCAATCCATACGAGAGTCATTAATACAATACCGCCCTCCCCCATAATATCGAGCCACTGAATACTGGCGTAAGTTTTTAATACACCTAAATAACTACTTAAAAACACAGCGCTAAAAAACATCGCAATAATAGCGTTTATTAATAATCGGTGGCTGATAAAGGGGTTAAATCGCATGTGCGGTATCTCGTTTATAAATGAGTTTTAAAGTTAGTTCATACAAGTTTTTGTTAGCAGGGTCATATTAGCTCAGCTATATGACAACTAAATGATACCTACTTTAAAAACAGCCCTGCACGGTACATAACACCTGACTTTACGAGGAGTGATAAAAGCTCAATACGCTCTAGATATTGCTCAAACACCTCTAAATACATGTATTTAAACTAAACACTGTCACATTTACGTAATCAAATATCTTTAGCTTGCTCGCCATATCAAGAAACAACCCAGCAATAACCAAGAGCAAATACAATGAAAGACTTTAAAATAAAAGCACTGGTAGCCGCATTAGCCTTATGTAATTTAACGGCTTATGCAGAAGATGATGCAAAAGAAACCACAAAAAAAGATATCGAAGTTTCTGACAAAATTGTTGTATACGGTGAAATTGGCTACAGAAACCGCTCAGACGAACTCGCACCAACCTTAGAATATTCACAAGAGTACTTTCAACGTTTTGAACCATTGACCGCAGGCGATGCATTAAAACGAGTACCCAGTGTTACATTTTTATCGGATGTGCTTGAATCGGATGGTGCACGTATGCGGGGGTTAAGCCCTGCTTATACAAAGGTGCTTATAAACGGTGAAGAAGTACCTGGCGCTGGTGCCGACCGTTCATTTTTTGTTGACCGAATTCCGGCTGAGTTAATTGAACGCGTTGAAATTATTCGCTCATCAAGTGCTAACCGCTCAGCCGATGCTATTGCGGGCACATTAAATATTGTATTGCGCGATGGTTACAGTTTAGATGGCGGTTACTTGCGTGCTGGTGGCTTGCTTTATGACGATGGTGAATTTAAAGAAAGCTTGGCTGCTGTGTACGGTACTGAATTTGCTGGTGGGCGCTTATTACTTGGTGCAAATTTACAAGGCAGATATAACCCAAAACAAAAAACTAGTTTGCGCTACGGCGATAGCCCTGAAAACAATATAAGTTTTCAAACAGAAGAGTTTGATAACCGCGAAGACCAATCAGACACTCGCGATGGCGACGACACGTCACTTAACTCCAGCTACGAAATTGTTTTTGACGACGATAGTCAGTTTAATATTAGCGCTATGTGGGTTGATACAGAGCGTACTGAGGATGAACGTTCATTTGAATACAACGACCCAACTGCAACCAATAACGATATTGTAAATGGCGGTAACTTAGAAACAGATAATGCCAATGTTAAATATATTGACCAAACTAATTACAACATCAATACCGCTTATGAATTTCCACTACTAAGCGGCACAAGTAAGTTTAAATTTGGCTTTGCTCGGTTTGAAGAGTCTGTTTATGAGCAAGAAGTAGAACTAGATACCTCTGAGCTGCCAATGATATTTGAAGAAGAACAAGCTCGCAGCAACATAGACGATAAAGAATGGACTCTACAGTGGCAACACAGCCAACCTTGGGGTGACAGCAAAGAAATTCAGCTTGGTGCATTTTTACAAAATAAAAAACGCGACAGTGAAATTTTAGAATCGCAAAACGAATTAGAACTTGCACTTACCAGTTGGGATCAATACGCAGCATCACCTTTAACGCTTGCTGCATTTAATAGCGAGTACGAAGCGGTTACTGGTGGTGTAAATACTTTAGAAGAAGATCGCTTTGACTTATTTGCCCTTGTTAAGCACAAAGATGATTTATTTGCTTGGGAGCTGGGCGTTCGCTGGGAGTCTACCGATTCTAAAATTAATGATAAAACAATTGGCGTGACCGAAAATAATAGTTACGACTTTATCCTCCCCTCGGCACACTTTCGTTATAACGTTAGCGAAAATGGGCGTATAAGTGCATCGATTGCGCGTAGTTTACGCCGCCCTGAGTTTGATTTTTTAACGCCGGCACTTATCGAAAAAGAGCTTGGCGATAACGACCAACTAGGGAACCCTGAATTAAAACCAGAATCAGCTTGGGGTATGGACTTAGGCTACGAGTATCGCTTAGGAAAAAGTGGCGTTGTAGGTATTAATTTATTTTATCGCAAAGTAAATGACCTAATAGAAATAGCAAATACAGGACAAGAAGGCTCTGAGGGCGAAGGTACATTTGTACTGCAACCACGCAACACCGGCGATGGTAATGTTAAAGGAGTTGAGCTTGATTTATCTACTCCACTTGGCGCATTTAGCATGCCTAATACGGGTGTATTTTTAAACTACTCATGGCTTGATAGTGAAGTAACCGATTTTTTTGGAACTCGCAAATTTAACGACCAATCAGACTACGTTTATAACATTGGGTTTATTCAAGACTTACCCGAACTCAAAGCTGCATTTGGCGTAACTTACCGTAAGCAAGGTGATGCCTATGGACGTATTGTAGGTGAAGAAATAACTACATCTTACAGTGCCGACTTTGAAGTGTTTTTAGAAAAACGTTGGGAAGATGTAACGCTACGCTTGGTGGGTTCAAACCTACTTGATGCAAGTAAAGACGAAACCTTTAATAAATTTGATACCGTTGAAGATCAGTTTAGTAGAAGCTTTGATGAGTACGAAATTGAATCTGAAGAAGCGGGACCGGTTTATCAACTTATGCTGCGTTACGCATTTTAAATAAGTTTATGAGGTAGTGCTAATCACTTTATTTAGCGCTACCAAACATGAGAGAACTATAATGATAAAAAAAACATTACTGCTAATAACACTTGGCTTATGCAGTATACAAAGCGTATTGGCAAACGTAACGTACACCGATGTATTATACGAGCAACAAAAAATTGCCAACTTGACGGTGCTGCCTAAGAGCTTAAATTTTACGGTTATTGGTGATTGGGGACATAACGGGCACTTTTATCAAAAAGACGTAGCACACCAGTTAGAAATAGCGATGTTTCAAACGGATGGTGATTTTACTATTTCAACTGGCGATAACTTTTATCCCAATGGCGTGGCAAGTGTTAACGACCCGCTTTGGCAAAGTGCCTATGAAGATATTTACCATGGTCCACATACATTCGAGCCTTGGTATGTAGTACTGGGTAATCATGATTATTTAGGTAATGCGCAAGCACAACTTGATTACAGTAAAAAAAGTCAGCGCTGGAATTTACCTGCACGCTATTACAGCAAAACCTTTACTTTAAAAGGTGGCGAGCAGATATTAATGGTGTTTTTAGACACTAATACTTTAAATCCTGAATACAAAACACGCGAAAAATACAAAGCAACTCAAGGGCAAAACAGCCAAGCGCAATTAACATGGTTAGATAGCCAACTATCAAATAGCCAGGCACGATGGAAAATAGTGGTTGGTCATCACCCACTTTATAGCAGTGGAAAACGTTACGGACTTACTGAAGGTTTACGTAATTTACTCGAGCCCATATTTGAGCAAAATGGTGTGCAAGCATACATAGCAGGACACGAACATGACCTGCAACATAACCAAATAGATGGCAGTAAACTCGACCACTTTGTATCTGGTGGTGGTAGCGAAGCGCGTTACGTAAAACAACGTGAATTTACGCGTTTTGCAGAAGCTACTCCAGGATTTTTGAGCTTTTCGATTAACAATGAAGCACTAAAAGCAACGGCTATTAACTATAAAGGCGAAGTGCGTTACAGCACTCAAAAGCGCTTTGACCAATAAAGGGTTACAACATGAACTTTAAATTAAAAACATCTATTAGCTTAATTGTAAGTAGCTTAGTGCTTAGTACATTAAGTGCGTGTAGCAATAGTAATATGGCTACAAATACGGCAGTAAAAAACACATCCGATAAAATAGTCATTAATAGTACTGAATTTGGTCCAACAGATAACATGCAAGGCTCACAAGCGGCATGGTTAAATAATAACAATTGGTTGCTAGCAAGCGAAAGCAAAGGCTTAGTGTTAGTTGAAAGTGAAACGCAACAAAGCCGCATTATAAAAAAAGGTAACTTTGAAGCGCTTGCTGTCACTAAGCTAACAGCACACTCATTTTTGGTTGCAACTATTGATAACAATCAAGATAACGTTGTTATATTTAAGCTTGAGCACACTCAAAGTGGCTGGGATACAATTGAACTAACCCGCATTAACCCACCACAAGCACAACCCGATACGGTGTGTTTATTTGCTAATAAAGCGAGTGAATCAATATCGGCATTTGTACCTGATGTACGCGGGCTAATTACCGAAACTATTATTTTTGATACAGCGAATAATAAAGCGGTTAACGTAAATGTACGTGAATTTTCTGGCGTTAGTGAGGCGTCGGGTTGTGCTGTAAGTACAACAACAAATACCTTATATGTAAGTGAAAGCGAAGTAGGCATTTGGGCAATAAACGCGAACGCGGAATCGCAAGCAGATAAAAAACCGATTGCTTTAGTCGCCCCCTTTGGAAAGTTAGACAGTGAACTAGGAGCTATTTCAGCTTCGCAAGATGGTATTATCTGGTTTACTAGTACCAAAAACAATACTGTGTATGCTTATGATCCAATTAGTAAAATGCTTAATAACTGGATGTTAAATGGTAACTTGAGCTTGGAATCGGTAGCGGTAAATTACACAAGTAACAACGCGGCAACGGCAGTGCTGTATAACGACGAAACAGGCGCTTATATTAAAAGTACACTATCTGTAACACCTATCATAAAATCATTAAAAACCAGCCCCCAATCAATTACTCAAATAAAGGCAAGTGCACAAACTGCCCCCGTACAAGCGTTTGGTGATGCAGCAGACGATCCGGCAATTTGGGTTAACACTAAAGATGCAGCAAACAGCTTAATTTTAGGCACCGATAAACGCCGTGGACTAATGGTATACAGCCTAAATGGCAAGCTTGAACAGTCACTTGAAGTTGGTCGTTTAAATAACGTAGACCTGCGACAAAATAGCACGATTAAAAACAGTACCAATACATTAATAACTGCCAGTAACCGAACGCTTAACGGTATTAGTGTATTTACAGTACAAGCTAATAATAGTGTGAAGTACATTGCTGATATTCCTACCAATCTTGATGAAATTTATGGCTTATGTATGTACTCGTCAAATACGGGGAACTATGTATTTGTAAATGATAAATCGGGGCTATATCAGCAATATAAAATCAGTGAGAATAACGAAAAAATAACAGGTAAACTTGTTCGCGAGTTTAACCTACCAAGCCAACCAGAAGGCTGTAGTGCAGATGATGAACTAGGACAATTATTTGTAGGCGAAGAAGATGCCGGTATTTGGTTTATAGGTGCAGAGCCAACGGCAGGCAGTACACCGGTTATGCTGCAAGGTATAAATGAGCAACTTGTTGATGATGTTGAAGGTATGGAAATTTACCACAGCGACAAAACACGTTATTTAGTTGTTTCCAGCCAAGGTGATAACAGCTACGTACTGTATAAAATAAAGAATGGTACTGCGGGCATTAAAACACCTAGCTTAGAGTTTGCAGGTAAGTTTAGTGTAATAAGTGATTTGGTTAATGGTATTGATGGCTCATCAGAAACCGACGGGTTAACAGTAACATCTAAGTCTCTTCCGGGTTATCCTGAAGGTATTTTAGTTGTACAAGATGGTTATAACCGTATGCCACAGCAGCCTCAAAACTTTAAAATAATAGATTGGCGAGAAGTAAAAAAAGCAATTAAGTAGTGCTTATTTAGTCGCCATTATTTTAATGTCGCATTGAGATTACCTTGAAATTGTATAAAAGGCTCATTTGAGCCTTTTATACAATTCTTTGCAGTTAAGTATTAAGTGTAATTAACTCAATGTAATATATATTTTTATACTACAATTTAAGCTCATAAATTAATTGAGATTATAATGCGCCTACTACTTACTTTATTACTAGTTACATTAAGTGGCTTTGCTGTAGCAGAAGAAGAAAAAACAGAACTACCACCGGTAGACCCCACTTACAATGCTGAGCATCCTATGGCTTTGGTTAATCAAGGGTCATCTATAATTGCGATTAACTTACCTAGTTATAATTCTCCAGATGATGTGCAAGTTGTTTATAAAATAGGAAACCCCGATGTCGCACTCTTAAACTTTGTTAGAAATGCTGAGCTAATCACGGTTAAGCCACAAGCGTTTAATATTCAACATTTAATGCGTGGTGAAGAAATTACGATTATTGCCGACATTTACGAGGGTGATTATCAACAAGGTGGTAGTTTAATTTACTCAAAAAAAGAGCTTGAACTGAGTAAGCAACTGTATGCCAGAGAGCTAAAAGATTTAAGTGAATCATCGCAATGGCAAGATTACGACATGATTAATCTAGGCGGTACTGAGCGTATTTATATTCATAAAATTCAACAAGCGCCGAGCTATAACCATCTTATTTTTGTTGATTTAGTTAATGCATGTATGCAAAAGCTTCGTACCTCAAAACGTGTCCCAGCTGAAAATGAGCTTACCTATAAATTTATTAACTGCGGCACGCTTAAACCACTTTATTACAATGCTGATGATTTTAGAAAGTAAAAGGGTGAGAATACTGATGTTCAATTATTTTAATATTTAGGCATAAAAAAAGGCCCTTTCGAGCCTTTGGATTAACTTTGGAATAGTTAAAAATTTTTAAATTAGGTAAGCGTTAATAGCTGTGGAGCAACACCATGATAATCAACAGCCATAGCAATACTTAACGCTGTAATATTAATAATTGAAAATGCGAACACTTTACGTGCCCAGCTACTCATATCAATATTACGACGATAACCACGTAGCGCCATTAGCAACCACCAAAAGCTGGTAATACAAGCAACAGCCATAAAAGCAGCACCTGTGTAGCCAGTAATTGGCAGTAACATCACAACTAGGGCATATACAGCAATGTAAAGTACGATATGGCGTTTTGCTTTGTCGATACCTTGCGCTACTGGTAATACAGGAATACCTGCAGCTTGATAATCTTTAAAGCGAAAAATAGCAATAGCGTAAGAGTGCGGCATTTGCCACAAGCTAAACATGACTAGCAGTATTAATGCGCCCATATCGAACTGCCCTGTTACGGCGCAGTAACCTACTACTGGCGGTACAGCGCCAGAAAGGCTGCCTACAAAAGTGCCATATACTGAGTTGCGTTTCATGTAGAGGCTATAAACCCCTACATAAATTACGTAGCCAAAGGCTGCAAAAAATACCGCGGCTTGAGTGGTGTAGGCGATAAGTAAACCAAAGCCCACAACACCCAATAAAATACCGTGACTAAGTGCAGCAAAGGCCGACATTTCGCCCGTTACTGTAACCCGCGTACGAGTACGCGCCATGGCCACATCTATGTCTCTATCTATAACATTATTGATAGCGCAACCTGATGCAACCACTAGCGACAAACCAATTAATGTGGCAATCATTAACCATGGGTCTATATCACCGCGCGAGGCAAGTAAAAACCCGCCCGCTACGCTGATCAAATTGCCCATAATAATACCCGGCTTTGTCACTGATAAGTAACGACGAAACATCTTCAACTCCTAGTACATCATCATTGCGTTAGATTCATAAATGATCCAAACAGATAACCCAACAACCATTACGATGATCAGAGCACTGAATAGGAATGAAAAAGTACTTGCACGGCCATCTTCGGTGGTAAAATTAAGGTGTAAAAAGTATTTTAAATGCACCCAAATTTGTACGATTGCTAAAGTAACAATGCTCCAAAGCGTTGTTGCTTTTGAGAAGTCACCTTCCATTACCATGTAAAACGGTATAGCAGTTAAAATTACCGATAGCACAAAGCCAATTAAGTAAGTTTTAACACTGCCATGAGATTCATCATGATGATCACTTTGCGTTTGCTTTAACGCATGCGTTTCGCTGTGGCTCATTACATTGCTCCCATTAAATAAACAACGGTAAATACACAAATCCAGACAATGTCTAAGAAGTGCCAAAATAGGCTTAAGCAGCTTAAACGCGTTACGGTTGCTTTACCTAAGCCGCGTTTAGCAACTTCAATCATCATTATGGTCATCCAAATTAGACCCGCTGTTACATGTAAACCATGTAAGCCAACTAATGAGAAAAACGATGTTAAAAAGGCACTTTGTTGTGGACCATTGCCATGCACAATTAGGTGATGAAATTCGTATACTTCCATACCAATAAACACAGCACCTAAACAAAACGTAACAAATAACCAAGTCAGTGTTAGTGCCTTTTTTTGCCCTTGAGCGGCAATCATGGCAAAACCAAAAGTAATACTACTAATCAGTAGTGCTGCAGTTTCTACTGCTACAAAGTCGAGTTCAAAAATATCTTTACCCGATACGCCACCGGCTGTGTTCATAAATAACACAGCGTAAGTGGCAAAAAACGAGGCAAACAGTAGGCAATCGGTCATTAGGTATAACCAAAAACCAAATACGGTATCACCCGAAGTATCGTGGTGATCATGCGCGTGGGCATGATCATCGTGTGATACAGAGTCTAAATTTGCAGAAAGTGTACTCACGCTTTTAACTCCTTAACGCCACTTGAATTATATGCAGCTTCAATGCGTGCAATTTCATCAGGTTGTATATAGTAATCTACATCGCTGGTGTAACAACGTTTGATAAATATGGCAATTCCGCCTACTAGTCCAACAACAGCTAACCACCAAATATGCCAAATCATTGCAAAACAAAATACTGTTAAACTTGCTGCCATTAACACGCCAGCTGATGTGTTTTTAGGCATATGAATAGGGCTGTAGTTTGCTTTATCTTGATATGCTTGACCTTTTTCTTTCATATCGGTCCATGCATCAATATCATCAATATGTGGAATTGTTGCAAAGTTATAAATTTGCGGAGGTGAACTTGTAGCCCACTCAAGTGTGTGGCCGTTCCACGGATCGCCTGTTGTATCGTCAAGCGCTTCACGGTCTCTAAAGCTCACATATAATTGAATTACTTGGCTGATAATACCAAACATAATAATTACAGCACCGCCTGCGGCAATGTATAACCACATGTTCCAATCTGGGTTGTTAGTGTGGTTTAAGCGACGTGTCATACCTAAGAAACCAAGTACGTACAGCGGCATAAATGCTACGAAGAAACCAATAATCCAACACCAAAATGATGCTTTGCCCCATTTTTCATTAAGTTTAAAGCCCATTGCTTTAGGGAACCAAAATACAAAACCGGCCAGGTAACCAAACACAGCACCACCAATAATTGTGTTATGGAAATGTGCAATTAAGAATAAGCTGTTATGCAGTACATAATCGGCGCCAGGAATGGCAAGTAATACACCGGTCATACCGCCTACGGTAAAGGTAACCATAAAGCCAAGAGTCCAAAGTACCGGTACACTTATACGTAATCGACCTCGGTAAATAGTAAATAACCAGTTAAACAACTTAACCCCAGTTGGTACGGCAATAACCATAGTCATTACCCCAAAGAACGCGTTAACGTTAGCACTTGAGCCCATAGTAAAGAAGTGATGTAACCAAACAATAAAGCCTAAAATTGAGATTGCACCGCTGGCATAAACCATCGATTTGTAACCAAACAAACGTTTACCGGCAAAGGTCGAAATAATTTCAGAAAAAATACCAAACGCTGGTAATACTAATATGTATACCTCAGGGTGACCCCATGCCCAAAACAGGTTGATGTACATCATGGCGTTACCGCCCAATTCATTGGTAAAGAAGTGGAAGTCTAGATAACGGTCAAGCGTTAGCATTGCAAGTACAGCAGTTAAAATTGGGAATGATGCTGCAATTAAGATGTTTGCCCATGTACATGCCCATGTAAAAATTGGCATTTTCATTAGGGTCATACCTGGTGCACGCATTTTAAACACGGTTGCTAAAAAGTTTACGGCTGTTAGAAGTGTACCGAGCCCGGATATTTGCAAGGCCCAAATATAATAATCGACCCCCACCCCAGGGCTAAAGGTCAGCTCCGAAAGCGGCGGATATGCCACCCAACCTGTTTTTGCAAATTCACCAAATACAAGTGATAAGTTAATTAAAATTGCACCACTGGCTGTAAACCAAAAACTTAAATTATTTAAAAATGGAAAAGCAACATCGCGAGCACCAATTTGTAGAGGCAACACAATGTTCATTAAACCAATCATAAATGGCATTGCCATAAATATGATCATGATTACGCCGTGGGCAGTAAATATTTGGTCGTAGTGTTCTGGTGGTAAATAACCTGGCGCACCACTGGTAGCAAGTGCCAACTGCGCACGCATCATTATTGCATCAGAAAAACCACGAAACAGCATTATTAGTGCTAAAAGAATATACATTACGCCTAAGCGTTTGTGATCAACAGACGTGATCCAGTCTCGCCAAAGCACGCCCCATTTTTTATACTTTGTAATAAGCCCGGCAATAATAAGCCCAGCTATCGCAATAACCGACATCGTGAACACAAGAATTGGCTCATGAAACGGAATTGCGTCGAGTGAAAGATTACCTAATAACGACATTATTATTCCTCGCCTTGGCTGTGAGATGAAGGCATTGAGTGCTCACTCATTTCATGATGCTTTTTACTCATTTGCCCATGTTCGCCCATTACATGGTGTTTTTTGTTCATATCGCCATGCGCCTGCATATACTTCATAACAATGGTATGAAATAAGCCGTCATCAACTTTTCCGTAATATGCTACTGGGTTATTTTCACTTGCTTTTGCAAGCTCAACATAATTTGCATGAGTCAGGTTATTAGCGCTTGAATTCGCTTTCACATCACTCACCCACTTATCAAAGTCTGCTTGAGTAGGTGTAGCAATGGCATTAAATTTCATGCCAGTGAAACCTGCGCCGCTGTAATTTGCTGAAAAGCCTTTAAACGTACCTGGCTCATTTGCAATTAAGTGAAGCTTGGTTTCCATCCCAGCCATTGAGTATATTTGACTACCCAATTGCGGAATAAAAAATGAATTCATTGTGCTCTCTGAGGTGATTTTATATTCAACAGGTACATTTGCTGGGAACACTAATTCATTAACCGTAGCAATACCTTGCTCAGGATATATAAATAGCCACTTCCAGTTTAGTGAAACCACTTCAACAGTAAGATGTTCACCTTTACCTTCAATGGGTTTATAGGGGTCTAAGTCTTGGGTAGACTGCCAGGTAATAACACCTAAAATGATTACAATAACAATAGGAACAGCCCAAACAACGGCTTCAATTTTATTTGAATGAGCCCATTTTGGAGCATAAATTTCTTGGTTTTGAGTGTCTCTATATTTCCAAGCGAAATACAAAGTCATCACAATAACGGGAACGACTACAAGCAACATAAGCACGGTTGCGATGATGATTAAATTTTTCTCATCAATGCCTATTTGCCCTTTTGGATCGAGTATCCCGCCTTTACAGCCTGACAACGCCAGCACTGTACTAGCTAAAGCAATATTACAAAGGTTACGAATTAACAAGGGAGTATCCTACAAACCTAGAGTTTCAATTTGCTGCTTAAAATAAAAACCAAAGCAACGATTTTTCAATAAAAACCCAAGTTAACTAGAATTAAATTATAAAAATAAGGGGGCTATTCAAAAAAACCTAAAGCTCATGCCATTAATGACCTAGCAACAAACCCAGCTTTCTAAACGCATTTATATAACGTAATAAAAGTTAACTTGGGTGAGTGGTGGTTGGCTGAAATGTGTTTAAAGAAACACGAAGCTACTTTGTTTTAGCTAACCTTAATTATTTACAGCAAGAACAAATAATTAAAACCAGCAACAAGATGCAGCGTTACAGGCAACCTGTAAAGCTAGGTGGAGCACGACAACCATGTGAAGAGATCACAGGCTGAAGAACTTTAGCCTCGCTAAAAGCAAAGGCTGCTTTACGGAGGATTATGCCAGCACGACGCGCTGGACAAATATGGAACAATAACCAACAAAGGCCAATAAGTAACTGACTTGATATGATCGGATGAGCTAAAAATTGCGCAAGATTAAGTAACAGTGGCTCTACAATAAACCCATCACTTAATAGCGCTTCAAGCTTGAAGGCATCCTCTAGTGCACCGCTTAGCAACATTACAGTATTAAACACTAATAAAGTTATAGCTACACACACGCCCTTGCCTGCTTTATTCAAGCGTTCACACGTCTGCGGCTCGCCAGAGGCAAGTTCCGTAGCTGTATGATGCAAAGAAAGTGTGTTCAAAGACATTAACCTACTAAAATGACTATAACAAAATTAGATTAATACAGTTTGCAATGGAAAAATTTAAAAAACATTGCTGTTGTAAACCCTAAAACCAGGTGCTAAATACAATCAAATCCAGCTAGCACATATTTACCTAGCGAAAATTGATCCGTATCAACCAAACTTTCAAAACTTACTGAAAGTTCGAACGTGAGTATAACAAAGAGAATTTTCTGTTCAACTAAAAATCAATTAATTTGAGTTAAGCTTTCGAAGCTATTTTGTTAATAAAAAATAACACGATAAAAAACATTCGGTTAGCTAAAATAAAAAACGATTTAAAGAGAAATATTTAATAGGATTATAGGTTTTTAGGAGGGAGTAATAATTGTGTGGCACAAATAAAAACAGCCCAAATTCAGTCACCACCGAACTTGAGCCGCCTTTCACACTGACAACATCTTCACGCACAATATAAAGATTCTTGGTTTACACTACGTGGCAATTGTAGGGAATAAAAACAACTCAAGCTAAGTCACCACCGAACTTGAGCTGCCTTTCACACTGACAACATCTTCACACACAATATAAAGATTTTTGGTTTACATTACGTGGCAATTGTAGGGAATAAAAACAACTCAAACTCGTTCTTTATGGAAGTGAATCCACCGAACTTGAGTTGCCTTTCACACTGACAACATCTTCACACACAATATAAAGATTTTTGGTTTACACTGCGTGGCAATTGTAGGGAATAAAAACAACTCAAACTCAGTCACCACTGAACTTGAGTTGCCTTTCACACTGACAACATCTTCACACACAATATAAAGATTCTTGGCTTACACTGCGTGGCAATTGTAGGGAATAAAAACAACTCAAACTCAGTCACCACCGAACTTGAGTTGCCTTTCACACTGACAACATCTTCACACACAATATAAAGATTTTTGGTTTACATTACGTGGCAATTGTAGGGAATAAAAACAACTCAAACTCAGTCACCACTGAACTTGAGTTGCCTTTCACACTGACAACATCTTCACACACAATATAAAGATTCTTGGTTTACATTACGTGGCAATTGTAGGGAATAAAAACAACTCAAACTCGTTCTTTATGGAAGTGAATCCACCGAACTTGAGTTGCCTTTCACACTGACAACATCTTCACACACAATATAAAGAT